>CAMDCC010000036.1 GCA_945889545.1 Bifidobacterium breve
GTTGAATGTGGCACTGGCCACGACCGTCGTACTGTTCGAAGCCGCGCGCCAACGGCGTCTGGCCGGGGTCGACCGGTGAACCTCGCCGAGGCGCAAGCAACGCTCGATGCCGGCCGGCTCGAAGCGCGCGGTGCGATCGAAGCCGCAACCTCGATCGACGACCTTGAAGAGGTGTCGCGGCGGTTCCTTGGGAAGCGATCGCCCGCTTCGGTCGCCAACGAAGCGATCAAGGGCTTGAGCGCCGATGAACGCCCAGCGGCGGGACAGGCTGTTGGGGCGTACCGCGCCGCCGTTACCGAGATGATCGATGCGCGTCGCGGTGCCCTCCAGGGTGCTGCGGAAGCAGCTGGCGCCGAAGACGAGCGCCTCGACCTCACACTCGGTGGCCACGGACAGGTGCGGGGCCACCTGCACCTCATCACGCAGATCCAACGTGAGTTGGAAGACATCTTCGTGGGTCTTGGCTATCGCGTCGCCGAAGGTCCAGAGGTCGAGGACGACTGGCACAACTTCGAGGCGCTGAACATCCCGCCGGCCCATCCGGCACGATCGATGCAGGACACGATCTACGTGCAGCTCGGCTACGAGGAGCAGGTGCTCCTACGCACGCACACATCCCCGGTGCAGATTCGCACGATGGAGACGAGCGAACCGCCGATCTACGTGGTTGCTCCGGGGCGCACGTATCGCAACGAGACGCTCGACGCGCGTCATTCACCGGTGTTCCACCAGATCGAGTGCCTCGCGGTCGACCGCAACCTCACCATGGCCGACCTGTTCGGCACCATCGAGGCGTTCGTTCGGCAGCTCTTCAACGACGATTCCGTGCGCACGCGTTTCCGTTCCGACTTCTTCCCGTACACCGAACCATCGGCCGAGCTCGCGGTCAGCTGCGTGTTCTGCCACGGCGACGGCTGTCGCGTGTGCTCGCACACCGGGTGGATCGAGCTCGGCGGGTGCGGCATGGTCGACCCCAACGTGTTCGTGGCGGTGGGGTACGACCCGGAAGAGTGGCAGGGCTTCGCGTTCGGCTTCGGTCTCGAGCGCTTGGCCATGATCCGATACGGCATCGACGAGATCCGTACGTTCGTAGAGAACGACGTCCGCTTCCTGGCGCGTTACTGACATGAGGCTGGCATGAGAGCGCCGCTTTCTTGGGTCCGCGAGTTCGCGCCGGTAGACGCGCCAGTCGCAGAGATCGTCGTCGCGCTGAATCAGCTCGGCCTGGAGGTCGAAGGGGTCGAGGAGCCCGGACGCGAGATCGCCGGCGTCATCGTCGCCGACGTGCTCCAGGTGATCCCGCACCCCAACGCCGACAAGCTCAGCCTCGTCGACATCAACGACGGCACTCGCGAGACCAGGGTCGTGTGCGGTGCGCCGAACGTGGTGGCCGGGATGCACGTGCCCTTCGCGCCGGCTGGCGCGACGCTCCCTGGTGGCTTCACGTTGGAGCGCCGCAAGATCAGGGGCGAGACCTCCGACGGGATGCTCTGCTCTGCCAAGGAGCTCGGTCTCGGAGAAGACCACTCGGGCATCCTCGGGTTGGACGCGAGCACGGTTCCAGGCACGGACGTTCGGGAGGTGCTCGGACTCGACGACGTGGTGTTCGACATCGCGGTCACGCCAAACCGACCCGACGCGATGTGCATCATTGGCGTCGCTCGCGAGCTGGCGGCGCATTTCGGACTGCCGCTGACCGTGCCCGATGCCGTGACAGCCCGTGACCCGGCATACGACGGCGATATCTCCGTCACGATCGAAGCGACCGACCGCTGCCCGCGCTATCTGGGCTGGGCGGCACGCGTGACGATGGGCCCTTCGCCTGCGTGGGTGCAGCAGCGCCTCGTGAAAGCCGGCATGCGCCCGATCAGCAACGTGGTCGACGTCACCAACTACGTGCTGCTGGAGCGCAACCAACCGCTCCATGCGTTCGATTTGGGGCGTCTGCCCGGGCGCGGCGTGATCGTGCGCCTCGCCAAGGCCAAGGAGAGCATCACCACACTTGATGGTGTGGTCCGCACGCTGACCAACGAAGACCTGCTCATCTGCGACGCCAAGTCGAAGCCGCAGGCCATCGCCGGGATCATGGGTGGGAGCGACTCGGAGGTTGACGCCGCGACCACCGAGATCCTGTTGGAGGCCGCCTACTTCGAGCGCATGGGCATCGCCCGCAGCTCCAAGCGGCTCAAGCTCCGGTCGGAGGCGAGCGCGCGCTTCGAACGCGGGATCGATCCCGACGCGGTCGCCACCCACGCCGCGCGGGCGATGGCGCTCCTCACCGAGGTCGCTGGTGCTGGTGTGGCTGCAAGCGCGATCGATGAGCACCCGACCCCGTTCATCCGCCCGCACATCACACTGCGTACGAGCAAGGTGAACCGCCTCCTTGGCACGAAGCTCGCCGACACCGACGTGCTCGCGGCGTTGAGTCCGCTCGGAATCGACGTCGAGGGCGCTGGCGACGCAATCGTGGCGACACCGCCGGCGTTCCGCCCTGATCTCGAGCGCGAGGTCGACTTGGTCGAAGAGGTCGCCCGACGCGTCGGCTTTGCGTCGATCGGCCGCACGGTTCCCAAGCCGCAAGATCAGATCGGTGGTCTGACGCGCGCGCAGCAAGAGCGTCGCGTCGCTGCCGATGCACTTGTGGGAGCGGGTTTCTCTGAAGCGGTCACGTTGCCGCTCGTGGGCCCCAGCGATCTCGAACGATTCGGCGCACCGACCGATCGCGTCATTGCGGTCGCCAACCCCTTGCGTGCCGAGGATTCAGCGTTGCGCACCCAGATCCTGCCGGGACTGCTGCGCGCGGTCGCTACGAACCAGGCGAGGGGACTGGCCGACGTGAGCCTCTTCGAGATAGGCCGTGTGTTCCTCACAGCCAAGAAGGGCTTGCTCCCCGACGAGAAGCTGCACGTTGCGGGCGTGGTGACGGGCTCGTTCCACCGCTCACCGGTGGAGCCCGATCGTCCGGCTGATGTCTACGACGCTGTGGACGCGTTGCGCGTGCTGCTCGACGCGCTGGAGATCGCCGATCTTGCGCTGGTTCCCGCCTCACCGCCCGGCATGCACCCGACGCGTGCGGCATCGATCACTGTCAACGGCGTCTCGGTCGGTGCGGTCGGTCAGATGAGCGCGCGCGTCTGCGACTCGCTGGGCGTCTCCGGAACCACTGTTGCTTTCGAGCTCGATCTTGAGGCGCTCCTCGATGCGCCACGGCGAGACCGAACATTCGTGACGCCATCGCCGTACCCACCGGCCGTGATCGACCTCGCGTTCGTCGTCGCGGTCGAAGTACCGGCGGCGTCGGTCGAAGGCACCCTGCGCTCCGCCTCAGGCAAGGTGCTCGAGGACGTGCACTGCTTCGACGAGTTCATCTCGGACGCATTGGGCGCCGGTCGGCGCAGCCTCGCCTTCCGCCTCCGCTACCGAGCCTCGGATCGCACCCTGAAGGACGCCGAGGTCGCCGTCCTGCGCCAGCAGGGGATCGACGCCGTCATCACAACCCACGGAGGCGAGCTCCGAGCCTGACCTTCCAGGGCTGCCCTTGCGCCTTATGCAGTCGAGTGTATAATATGCAGTATGGCGTATCGAGCGGCGGTCGTTGGGGGATCGGGGTATACCGGGGCTGAGCTGCTCCGGTTGCTCGCCGGGCACCCGGAGATCGAGGTGGTGCACGTCACGGCCGACTCCAACGCGGGCGCCTCGGTAGCAAGCCTGTACCCCTCTTTGGCGCCGGCGTATCCAGCGCTGACGTACGAGGCAATGGCTCCGGCTGCGCTCGACGGACTCGATCTGGCCTTCGTTGCGCTTCCCCATGGGGAGTCGCAGCGAGCGATGGGGGAGATCACGGCTCGAGTTGGCCACGTCGTCGATCTCGGTGCCGACTTCCGCCTGCCGGCGAATGACTATGCGACTTGGTACGGCGAACCACACGGGGCACCCGAGCTGCTCGGGCAGTTCGCGTACGGGCTGCCTGAGATCTTCCGCGCTGACATCAAGCCCGACCGTCACGTTGCCGCGCCGGGTTGCTATCCGACCTCGGCTGCACTTGCGCTTGCGCCGTTGCTCGCACAGAAGCTGGCCCATCCGACCGGGATCGTCGTCGACGCCGCTTCCGGCATCTCCGGACGTGGCCGTGGTCTGTCTGCACCGAGTCTGTACTCCGAAGCCAACGAGAATGTGCAGGCATACGGGCTCCTCACACACCGCCATACCGGCGAGATCGAGCACGCTCTGCAACGTGCCGCCGGCGCGCCGGTGCAGGTGCTCTTCACGCCGCACCTCGTGCCGATGACGCGCGGCATCCTCGCCACTTGCTACGCGCACCCAGCCGTGAGCGGGCTCACCACCGAGAAGGTCCTCGACGTGTACCGCCAGCACTATGCCGACGAGCCGTTCGTCGTTGTGGGAGATGAACCGCCCGCTACCAAGGCCACGCTCGGCGCCAACGCGTGTCACGTCACCGTTCGCTATGACGAGCGCACCGGCACGCTGCTCGCCATCGCGGCACTCGACAACCTCGTGAAGGGCGCCTCCGGTCAAGCGATCCAAGGTGCGAACGTCGTGCTCGGGCTCCCAGAGACGACGGGACTGTCGGCGATCGGGATGATGCCATGAGTGTGACTGCGGCGAAGGGTTTCGTAGCATCCGGGATCGCATGCGGCATCAAGCCGTCGGGTGCGCCTGATCTCGCGATCGTGGCGGTTGCCACTCACGCGCCGGTGACAGCGGCCGGCGTCTTCACGAGCAACCTCGCGTGTGCGGCTCCGGTGCAAGTAAGTCGCAGCCATCTCGCGGACGGACGAGCGGCGGCGGTCGTGCTCAGTTCTGGGAACGCCAACGCGGCCACGGGCGAGCAAGGTCGACGCGACGCGCTCATCATGTGCGCGATCGCCGCGGAGAGCCTCGGAGTCGCGACCGACGATGTGCTGGTCTGCTCGACCGGGCTGATCGGCATCCCCATGCCGATGGCGCCCGTGGAAGCTGGAGTCCCGATAGCGGTCGCGGCTCTGGAGGGGGGCGCAACGGCAGGAGAAGCTGCTGCCGACGCGATCCTCACCACCGACACCGCGCGCAAGGAAGGCATCGCATCTGCAACGCTCGCGGACGGTTCGACGATCACCGTTGGCGGCATGGCGAAAGGCGCCGCGATGCTCGCGCCCGCGATGGCGACCATGCTGGCTGTGCTCACGACCGATGCGGCGGTCGACTCCGATGCACTCCAACAGTCGTTGAGCGCAGGAGTGAGCAACACCTTCAACTCGCTGCTCGTCGACGGGTGCACGAGCACCAACGACACGGTGCTGGTTCTTGCCAACGGTGTGGCCGGCAACCCGACCATCACTCCCGCCAGTCCGGACCACGCCGCGCTCACGGCCGCGATCACGTCGGTGTGCGATCAGCTTGCCGAGGCCATGGCGATGGACGCCGAAGGCGCTACGAAGCTCGCTCGCATCACCGTGACTGGCGCGGCGTCCGATGACGACGCGCATCGAGCAGCGCGCAAAGTAGCGGGTAGCCAGCTCGTGCAGTGCTCGCTCTACGGCTGCGACCCGTATTGGGGGCGTGTGCTGTCCGAGCTCGGGACCAGTGGCGCCCAGTTCGATCCTGAGCAGGTGGCGATCGCCTACAACGGGATCACCGTGTGCCGCGACGGGGTGGCGGTCGCTCGTGATGAGGCGGCCCTCGCGATGTCGATGAAAGGTCGCAACATCGACATCACGTGCGACCTGCGAGCCGGCAGCGGTCAGGCAACGATGCGCTTCACCGACCTCACCCACGCGTATATCGACGAGAACACGGGAACGTCATGAGTGTCGGAGTGACGAGCGTCCCGAAGGGCTGCGACGGGTATCCCGGCGCAGAGCGAGTGGGACCATGATGAAGGACGACCCCCGCGCGCGCGACGCCCATGCCAAGGCCGCGGTTCTTGCTGAAGCGCTGCCGTACATCCGCGAGTTCACCGGCAAGACGGTCGTCATCAAGTACGGCGGCCATGCCATGGAGAGCGAAGACCTCGCTGACCTGTTCGCCCAAGACGTGGTGCTCATGCGGCTCGTCGGCATGAACCCGGTCGTCGTGCATGGTGGCGGTCCCCAGATCAGCGATCTCATGCGCCGACTGGGGAAGGAACCGGAGTTCGTGGACGGCCTGCGGGTCACCGACGCCGAGACGATGGACATCGTCCGCATGGCGCTGGTGGGCAAGGTCAACCGCGAGATCGTCACTTCCTTGAACCGTCACGGCTCTTACGCGATCGGGCTCTCCGGCGAGGACGCGGGCCTCATCACGGTCGATCAGCGCGATCCCCGTCTTGGGTTCGTCGGCGATGTTCGCCGCATCGAGCCAGCCGTGGTCGAGCGTGTGCTTCGTGAAGAGCTCATCCCGGTGATCGCCACGGTCGGCGTCGACGATCATGGTCAGGCGTACAACGTGAACGCCGACGCCGTAGCGGCCGCCATCGCCATCTCGCTCCAAGCCGAGAAGCTCGTGTACCTCACCGATGTCGCCGGCGTGTACGAGGACTTCGGCGACGAGGGTTCCCTGGTCACCCAGACCGATACCGCCGGCCTGGAGCGCCTCCTGGCGTCGGGGAAAGTGGGCGAGGGGATGATCCCCAAACTGCGCTCGTGCGTTGACGCGCTGCGTGGCGGCGTGAGCCGCTCCCACGTGCTCGACGGCCGCATGCCCCACGCGCTCCTCCTCGAGTTCTTCACCCGTGAAGGCATCGGAACCATGGTCTCGCCATGAGTAGGACGACCGCTCCGGCAATGTCCTTCGCCAACCTCAAGGCGCTCGACGACGCGCATGTGATGCAGACGTACGCGGGACGCTTCGACGTTGCGTTCGTGCGCGGTGAGGGCGCCCGTCTGTGGGACAGCGAGGGGAACGAATACCTCGACTTCCTGTCGGGGATCGCGGTGGCTTCCCTCGGGCACGCGAACCCGACCATCGCCGAGGCGATCAGCGATCAAGCACAGACGTTGTTGCACGTCTCCAACTTCTTCCTCAACGCGTGGCAGCCCCGCCTCGCCGAGAAGATCGATGGTTTGCTGGGCGGCGATGGTCGCGTGTTCTGCGCCAACTCGGGCGCCGAGGCGAATGAGTGCGCCATCAAGCTCGCCCGCCGGTACGGGCAGACCCACGGCGGACCGGAGCGCTTCCACATCCTGTCGGCGTACGCGTCGTTCCACGGTCGCACGCTCACCACGCTCGCGGCCACCGGCCAGCCGCAGAAGCAGGAGACGTTCCAGCCGTTGCCGAGCGGTTTCCGTCAGGTGGAGTACGCCGACGTCGATGCGCTCGCAGCGGCCATGGATGAGCGCGTGTGCGCGGTCTTGCTCGAGCCGCTGCAAGGTGAAGGTGGCGTGGTGCCCGCGCCCGATGGCTACCTCCAGGCCGTGCGAGACCTGTGCAACGAGCGCGAGGCGCTGTTGATCGTCGACGAGGTGCAGACCGGTCTCGGACGCACCGGTCGGTGGTTCGGCTTCGAGCACGCCGGGATCCGTCCCGATGTCGTGACGATGGCCAAGGCGCTCGGAAACGGCATGCCAATCGGCGCATGCTGGGCTCGTAACGACGTAGCCAGCGCGTTTCGCCCCGGAGATCACGCCACGACGTTCGGCGGCCAGCCGCTCGCCGCTCGAGTCGCGTACACCGTGCTCTCGATCATGGAGGAGCTCGACGTGCCAGCGCGAGCCGAGCGTGCGGGTGTGCGACTCGCCGCCGGACTCGCAGTGCTGCCCGGTGTGGTGAGCGTGCGCGGTCTCGGTCTTCTGCTCGGTGCCGAGCTCGAGCCGAATCTTGTGGCCGGAGACTTGGTCAACCGATGCCTCCAGGCCGGCTTGGTTGTGAACGCGGTCACTCCCACAACGATCCGTCTCGCTCCGTCGCTCCTCGTCACCGACGCTGAGATCGACGAGGCCCTCGCCATCCTGCGCCGTGTCCTCCAAGGGGAGACGTGATGGGAGCTCGTCACTTTCTCGAGGTCGATGATCTCGCACCAGCTGAGCTCGCCGCGCTCCTCGACCAAGCCGAAGCGTGGAAGCGCGACCCCGTGGCGGTGCCGAACGCGCTCGCGGGCCAGGGCGTCGCACTGCTGTTCGAGAAGCCGTCGGCCCGCACGCGCGTGTCCACCGAGATGGCCGTCCATACCCTTGCGGGTCACCCCATCTACATCCGGGGTGAAGAAGTGGGCATCGACACCCGCGAGTCGGCCGAAGACATCGCCCGCACCCTTGCCGGGTACTGCACGTTCATCGCAGCCCGTGTCTTCGATCACCATCTGCTGGAACGCATGAGCGCAGTGGTCTCGGTGCCGATCGTGAACCTGCTGTCGGATCGGGCGCACCCATGCCAGGCCCTGGCCGATCTGCTCACGTTGCGCGAGGAGATCGGGCCACTGGAAGGACGGCGCGTGGCCTACGTGGGCGACGGCAACAACGTCGCCGCGTCGCTCGCATTCGCGGCGGCACTGTCGGGTCTCGAGCTCACCGTGGCCTCACCGCCCGACTACGAGATGGACGACGACGTCGTGGACCGCGTCCGCAACCTCGGCGGCACCATCGAGTTGATCGCCGACCCGCACGAGGCTGTGCGAGGCGCCGACGCCGTCTACACCGATGTCTGGACGTCGATGGGTCAAGAAGACGAAGCCCAACAGCGTCGAGCGGCGTTTGCCGGCTACCGAGTCGATAGCGAGCTCATGACGACCGCCGGCCCGCAGGCGCGCTTCATGCACTGCCTCCCGGCGCACCGTGACGAAGAGGTCAGCGCCGACGTGATCGACGGACCGCAGTCGGTGGTGTGGCTTCAAGCCGAGAACCGCATGCACGCGATCCGTGCGCTCTTCGCATCACTCGTCCCGAGTAAGACGTGACGGAGGAACGATGAGCACACTTGGTAAACCCCAACGTCAGCACCGCGTCGCCCGTCTTCTCGAGGAGCAGGCCGTCTCCAGCCAGGCTCAACTCGTCGAGCTGCTCGCAGCCGACGGTGTGATCGCCACGCAAGTCACCGTGAGTCGGGATCTCGAAGAGCTCGGCGCGGTCAAGGTGCGCATCCCCGGTGGAGCGATGGCGTATGCAGTCCCCGAGCACGCCAAGCACTCCGCCGCGCCCGACGACCATCTCCGTCGCGTCATGGGCGAGTTCGTGGTCGACGTTGCGTATAGCGCCAATCTGGTAGTGCTGCGCACGCCCCCAGGATCGGCTCATGTCGTCGCATCGGCGCTCGACCGCGCCGGACTGACCGACGTGCTCGGTACGGTCGCCGGCGACGACACCGTCGTTGTGGTCTGCTCCGAACAGGCCGGGGGATCCAAGATCGCATCCGACCTGGCGAGCTTCGCCGGTCTCTAACGCCGAGCGAGCGGAGCGGATGAAGCGAAAGCAAGAAGCGAAAGAACTCGAGGAAACGCAAGTGAGCGGAAGTAGCGGAGCGGGAGCGAGGCAAAGGTTGATGAAGTCATGAGCAAGAGAGTCGTCCTGGCCTACTCAGGTGGCCTCGACACGTCGGTCGCGGTGCACTGGATCACGCACCAGTGGGACGCCGAGGTGATCGCCCTCGCCGTGGACGTCGGACAGTCGACCGACGACGACTGGGACACCATCCGTGCCCGTGCGATGGCCGCCGGTGCGATCGATGCCCTGGTGGTCGACGCCCGCGCCGAGTTCGCCACCGACTATTGCTTGCCGGCGCTGCGCGCGAACGCTCTGTATGAGGGCAAGTACCCACTCGTCTCCGCCCTCTCACGCCCGGTGATCGTGAAGCATCTCGTCGCGACCGCTCGGTCGATGAAGGGTGACGCCGTCGCGCACGGTTGCACGGGCAAGGGCAACGACCAGGTGCGCTTCGAGGTTGGGACACGCGCACTGGCCCCCGATCTCGAAGTGCTCGCGCCGGTGCGTGAGTGGGGCTTCACTCGCGAGGATTCGATCGATTACGCCGGCGAGCACGGCATCCCGATCAAGGTGCGCAAGGACAACCCATATTCGATCGACGAGAACCTCTGGGGTCGCGCGATCGAATGCGGGGCCATCGAGGACCCCTGGGCGGCTCCGCCCGAAGAGCCCTACACGCTCACCGCCAGCGCTACCTCGGCGCCCCGTGACCCATGGGAGCTCACGATCCGCTTCCGCGAAGGCATCCCGGTGGCGGTCGACGACCAGGAGCTGCCGCTCCACGAGCTGGTCGGCGAAGTGGGTCGGCTCGTGGGCAGCTACGGCTGGGGTCGCATCGACATGGTCGAGAACCGTCGCGTCGGCATCAAGAGTCGCGAGGTGTACGAGTGTCCCGGAGCACTTGCGCTGATCATGGCGCACGCCGACCTCGAGTCCGTGACGTTGGAGCGTGATCTCCTCCGCGAGAAGGCTCGCCTCGAACCGCGCTATGCCGAGCTCGTGTACGACGGCCTGTGGTTCTCTCCACTGCGTGCCGCACTCGACGCGTTCGTCGATGCCACGCAGGCGATGGTGACGGGCGAGGTGCGTCTGCGCCTCGAGCCCGGTCGCTGCTACGTCGTCGGTCGTCGGGCCGAGAAGGGTCTCTACGACTACGAGTTGGCAACCTACGACGCGGCCGACCAGTTCCGTCACCAGGACGCGGCCGGCTTCGTGCGGCTCTGGGGCCTCGGCCTCGAAACCATCGCCCGTCGCCAGGGGCCTCCCGCGTGACCGAGCCTGGCGAAGCGCGTCCGCTCTGGCACGGCCGCTTCGGCGCGCCCCCGAGCGACGAGCTCATGGCGTTCACCGAGAGCCTCAGCTTCGACATCGCACTCGCGCCCGACGACATCGAGGGTTCACGGGCCCACGTGCGCGGTCTGGGACGTGGGGGCTTGCTCACTGATGCGGAGGTCCAAGCGATAATCAGCGCACTCGACACGGTCGCGCAGGAGATCGCCGACGGATCGTTCGTGTTCGTACCTAGCGACGAGGATGTCCACACGGCCGTCGAACGCCGCGTTACCGAGATCGCAGGAGATGCCGGCGCCAAGCTCCACACCGGCCGCAGCCGCAACGACCAGGTAGCAACCGACCTGCGCCTCTGGCTGCGCCGGGAGGGGACCGCGGCGGCGGCGCGCACCCACGAGCTGCAGGCGACGCTCCTCGAGCGCGCCGCAGCTGCGGGCGACGCGTATCTCCCGGGTTACACGCATCTGCAGCGCGCCCAGCCGGTGTTGCTGGCCCACCACCTGCTGGCTCACTTCTGGGCGTTGAGTCGCGATGTGGCTCGTTGGCGCGATGCACTGGCCCGCGCCGACGTGAGCCCCTTGGGTGCCGGAGCGCTCGCGGGTTCGAGCCTGCCCCTTGACCCCGACGCGGTCGCCGCCGATCTTGGGTTCGCCGGCCGCTTCGAGAACTCGCTCGATGCAGTGTCGGACCGCGACTTCGTGGCCGAGGCGCTCTTCGTTGCGGCGCTGGAGCAGGTGCACCTCTCCCGTATCGGTGAGGAGCTCGTGCTGTGGTCGAGCGAGGAGTTCGGCTTCGTACGTCTGGCCGACGCGTACACCACCGGATCATCGATGCTTCCCAACAAGAAGAATCCCGACGTCGCCGAGCTGGCGCGCGGCAAGGCCGGCCGACTCATCGGCAACCTCACCGGATTCCTCGCCACGTTGAAGGGGCTCCCGCTCGCCTACAACCGTGACCTCCAAGAGGATAAGGAGCCATTGTTCGACGCGCTCAACGCGTTGTCCTTGTCGCTCGTCGCCCTGCGCGGTGTGTTCGAGACGCTCGAGTTCCTCACCGATCCGATGCAAACCGCGGCCGACGACGCCACCACCGCCGCGACCGACCTCGCCGAGCAGCTCGTGCGCGAGGGCATGCCCTTCCGTGACGCCCACGCCGTAGTCGGAACGATCGTGCGTGACGCGGCCGAACGCGGGCAGCCGTTTGCCGAGGCCGTGGCAGCCGACGGTCGCTTCGGGCCCGACGCGGGCGCGGTGTTCGAACCCGGCGAGACGGTGCGTCGTCGCACATCGCCCGGGGGAGCAGGACCGGAGCCGGTGCGGGATCAGGTTGTTGCCGCTCGGGCGCGGCTCGCCGAGCAAGCGCAGTGGCTGCACGTCTGATCGGACGCGTGCTCGATCGCGGCTTTTACGCCCGCGACGCTCGATCCCTTGCGCCACTGCTCCTCAACAAGATCCTGGTCCACCACGATCCCGATGCTGGTCGCCTTGCGGTCCGCATCGTAGAGGTGGAGGCGTACGCCGGTGCAGAGGACGAGGGGAGTCATGGCTTTCGTGGCCTCACGAAGCGCAACGCCGCCATGTTCGGCCCGCCCGGTCATCTCTACGTGTACTTCACGTACGGCATGCATTGGTGCGCCAACGTGGTGGCTGGCGAAGATGGCCTGTCGAGCGCCGTGCTGCTGCGCGCCGCGGCGCCCGTCACCGGCATCGAGACCATGCGCACGCGTCGCGCCGCCGCGCGCACCGACACCGACCTCTGCTCCGGTCCGGCGCGACTCACCCAGGCCCTCGGGCTCGCGGGTGGTCATGACGGGACCGACCTCACACTCACCCGCGCCGCGGTGCGCCTGCTCGACGATGGCGTACCGCCACCAACCGATCCCACGGTGACCACGCGGGTCGGCCTGCGCTCCGGCCGAGGCGACGAGTACCCGTGGCGCTTCTTCGTGCCCGACGACCCGAACGTCAGTCACGGCCCCAAGCAGTAACCCCCGGTAGCCTCCGCGCATGGTCCTGGGTGTCGACGAGCAGCTCGCGATCCTCACCGCCGGAGCCGTCGACGTCATCCACGAAGCCGAGCTCCGGAAGAAGCTCGAGCGCGGTCAACCATTGCGAGCCAAGCTGGGCCTCGACCCGAGCCGGCCCGACATCCACATAGGTCATGCGGTCGTGTTGCAGATGCTGCGGCGCTTCCAGGAGCTCGGGCACGTCGCTGTGCTCATCGTCGGGGATTTCACTGCGCAGGTTGGTGATCCGTCCGATCGATCGAGCACACGACCGGCGCTGTCGAAGGAGGAAGCCGACGCCAATGCGGCTACCTATTTCGAGCAGGCGGGCCGCATCCTCCTGCCCGAGAACCTCGAGATTCGGCACAACTCGGAGTGGCTCGGCGCGATGGGCATCGCCGACGTGCTCCGGCTGGCGGCACGCGCCACCGTCGCGCAGATGTTGGCGCGCGACGACTTCGAACGGCGGTACAAGGAGGGCAAGCCGATCTCGATCATGGAGTTCCTGTACCCGCTGCTCCAGGGCTGGGACTCCGTGATGGTCCGCGCCGACGTCGAGCTCGGCGGCACCGATCAGCTGTTCAACAACCTGATGGGGCGTACCCTCCAGGAGCAGGAGGGCCAGGAGGCCCAGGTCGTACTGACCGCACCACTCCTCGAGGGTCTCGACGGCGTCCAGAAGATGTCGAAGTCGCTCGACAACTACGTGGCCATCACCGAGCCGCCGGCAACGCAGTTTGGCAAGTTGATGTCGATCCCCGACACGCTCACCACGCGGTACTTCAGCCTCGCGTCGGGTGCATCGCCAGCCGAAGCGCAGGACTTCGCAGAGCAAGCGCGCGCGGGCACGCTCTCGCCGGTCGAGGCGAAGCGCGCCATGGCCCGTCGCATCGTCGACGCGTACCAGGGCGAGGGGGCGGGGGAGGCGGCCGAGGCCGAGTTCAACCGGGTCTTCAAGTCTCATGACGTGCCCACAGACCTCCCTGAGCACACCCTGGAGAGCGCTGCGGCCGTCGACGGGCAGATCCGCCTGGCCAACGTGCTCCAGCAGGCCGGGCTGGCCAAGTCGAACGCCGAGGGTCGGCGCCTGATCACCCAGGGCGGCGTCCGGATCGACGGGGAGGCCATCACCGACCCCGATGCGACCTACGTGCCGGCCGATCTCGATCAGGTTGTGATCCAGGTGGGTCGGAGACGCTGGGTCCGGATCCGCACCTGAGAAAAAAATCTGCCCAAAAACGGCGCAGTAATTGACTTGACCCCCTCGAGACCCATAGAGTCACCAGTCCGCCCAAGGGAGCTTTCCTCGGGCGGCGACATGGACGCTCGCTCCAGGGCATCAGCCGCCGAACGCAGGTGACGATGACCAGCGGAGTCGGGTGAGTGTCCGCCAGCAAGGCTTTCGGCGTGATCCGCCGCGGGCCATGCGCCAGCTCCTTGAAAACGGAACAGTGACGCCAAACAAAGCCAGTGAAGGCGTTTGTTGCACGTTTCGACGCGCACCAGACGTCTCTCGCAATTCGTCACCGGAGAGCGGAGTGTCGCTCGAAGGTGACTCTCCGATCGTCACCCCGCCAGGGGTGCTGGTCTTGATGGAGAGTTTGATCCTGGCTCAGGACGAACGCTGGCGGCGCGCTTCATACATGCAAGTCGAACGTGAAGCCCGGAGCTTGCTCTGGGTGGAAAGTGGCGAACGGGTGAGGAACACGTGAGGAACCTGCCCCGAAGACCGGGATAACACCGGGAAACCGGTGCTAATACCGGATGCCCTCATCGGAACTCATGTTCCGATGAGGAAATGGATTCCGCTTCGGGATGGCCTCGCGGCCTATCAGCTTGTTGGTGGGGTAACGGCCCACCAAGGCTTCGACGGGTAGCTGGTCTGAGAGGATGTCCAGCCACACTGGGACTGAGACACGGCCCAGACTCCTACGGGAGGCAGCAGTAGGGAATCTTGCGCAATGAGCGAAAGCTTGACGCAGCGACGCCGCGTGCGGGATGAAGGCCCTCGGGTCGTAAACCGCTTTCAGCAGGGACGAAACTGACGGTACCTGCAGAAGAAGCCCCGGCCAACTACGTGCCAGCAGCCGCGGTAATACGTAGGGGGCAAGCGTTGTCCGGATTTATTGGGCGTAAAGAGCTCGTAGGCGGTTCGACAAGCCGACGGTGAAATCTCCACGCTCAACGTGGAGGGGTCCGTCGGAACTGTCGTGACTAGAGTCCGGTAGGGGAGTGTGGAATTTCCGGTGTAGCGGTGAAATGCGCAGAGATCGGAAGGAACACCCGTAGCGAAGGCGGCACTCTGGGCCGGTACTGACGCTGAGGAGCGAAAGCGTGGGGAGCAAACAGGATTAGATACCCTGGTAGTCCACGCCGTAAACGTTGGGCACTAGGTGTGGGGCTCTATCAACGGGCTCCGTGCCGTAGCTAACGCATTAAGTGCCCCGCCTGGGGAGTACGGCCGCAAGGCTAAAACTCAAAGG
>CAMDCC010000037.1 GCA_945889545.1 Bifidobacterium breve
TGGCGCGCGCCGAGCGCGCACTCGATCAGCTCGTCGAGCTCGCGAGTGACCTCGGCGCCAACCGCGATTCAGCCGTGCGGCGCAACCTGGCCGAGCTGGCCGAGCAAACCTGGAGTCTCCGGGCGCTCGGCTACAAGGGCTGCGCCGGCTTTAGTTCCGGGAGTGCTGCGCCCGAGCACTCGTACATGAAGATGGCGACGTCGGAGCTCTGGCAAGACCTCATGGAACTGGGCCTGAAGCTCCGGGGACCGTTCGGCACGGTCGTCGACCCCGAACGCGCCGGCGTCAGTCACCGGTGGCCGCTGCAGTACCTCGCAAGTTTCGCGGCGACACTCGCGGGTGGCACTTCCGAAATCCAGCGCGACGTCATCGCCCGACGCGTGCTCGGTCTCCCTCGGGCGAAACGGTAGGGGTGCACTGACATGGCCGTCGATCTCGGATCACGCTTCCTTCGCTGGGACGAACGCGATGGCATCGCGTATCTCACCATCGATCGCCCGGAGCGGCGCAACGCGATGACCGCGAGCATGTACGTAGGGGTGCGTCGCGCCGTGTTCGCGTTTGCGGGGTCGAAGCGTTTGCATGCGCTGGTGATCACCGGCACCGGCGACGTGTTCTGTCCCGGTGGCGAGCTCGGCGGCGATCACGACGACGGGCCCAGCGGGATGGAAGCTGTCGCGGCGTTCGGCAACGAGATCATCCCCTACGAGGCGATCCGTCGGTGTCGCAAGCCCGTGGTCGCGATGGTCAACGGCACCTGTCAGGGCGGCGGTCTCCTGATCACGCTCATGTGCGACATCGCCGTGGCGAGCGACCGAGCGACGTTCCGCGCGCCCGAGGTGATCCGAGGCGTGGCCGACTCGTACTTCGCTGCGTATCTACCAGCGCACGTGGGTGTCGCGCTCGCCCGCGATCTGCTGCTCACCGGCCGTCGCATCGACGCGGCAGAGGCCCGCGCCATGGGGATGATCAGCCGGGTCGTGCCTCACGAGTCACTCGAGGCCGCCACGCTCGAGGCCGTCGGCGAGCTCGTGCGCGGCGCGCACGAAGCGCGGTCGCAGATGAAACGCATCATCAACGAGCGCTACGGCGACGTCGACCGGATGACGATCGACGCGTCGGTCGCGAGCGCAGAGGTCGTCGAGGGATTCACCGCGTTCGTCGAGCACCGCACACCCGCCTGGGTTCCCGAAGGCTTCGAGCGCGACGGCCGACTCTGACCCACGACCGACGATCAAGCACCGCCCGCGGCATCCGCCTGAGCCCGGCCGAGCCGGACCAGCTGCCGAGTGGCGCTCCCGAGCGCCACCTCGATCTGCTTCGACCAGAAGAAGTACCGGTGTAACGGGTAGGCGAGGTCGACGCCGATCCCGCCGTGGAGGTGCTGGGCCGCGGACACGACCCGGTGCCCGCCGTCGGCAGCCCAGAACTTGGCCACGGCCACGTCCTCGGAGGCCGGTAGCCCTTCGTCGAGACGCCAGACCGCGTTCCACATCGTCCAGCGCATTGCGAGGACATCGATGAACGCGTCGGCGGCCCGTTGCTGGACGGCTTGGAAGCTGCCCAAGGGTCGATCGAACTGGACACGGTTCGAGCTGTACTCGGCGGTCATCTCGACGGCCCGGTCGGCGACCCCAACCTCGATCGCACACAAGCCGATGAGGGCGCGATCAACCAGCCAGCCGGCAATCTCGGGCCCTTCCAGCGCTCCCTCGGCGAGCGCTCCCGAGAGCCGAAGATCGAAGACGGGCTCCCCGCCCGCGGCAACTTGCCGGATCATCTCGACTCCGTCGGCAGTCGGATCGAGCAGGCACGCGACCGGACCATCTTCGCTCCGTGCGGTGACCAGCACGAGGCCCGCGAGATGCGCGGCCGAAACTTGGGTCTTGGCGCCGTCGACGCGCCAACCACGTCCTGCTCGAGTAGCGACCGTGGTCGGCTCCGAAGGATCGACTCCGTCGGGCTCGGCCAACGCGAGGGCGAGCACCAGCTCGCCAGTCGCAACCTTCGGCAGGATCGATCCCTGCTGATCGTCACTCCCAAACGTCGCAAGCGCGAGCGCGCCGACGAGCGCAGGCAGCACCGGGACGGGAGCAACGGTTCGACCGATCTGCTCGAGCAGGAGACAGGCCTCGACCATCCCGAGGCCACTGCCACCGTGGGCGAGCGGAACGGTGAGTCCGAGCAGGTTGGCCTGCGCGAGCTGCTGCCAGGTGCGTTCGTCGAACCATTGCTGGCCGCCCTCGACCTCCTTGAGGCGGTTCTGGGTCACCTCGGTCTCGAGGATCTGGCGAGCGATCGCGCGCAGCGACTCTTGGTCCTCGGTGAATGCGAAATCCATGGCGGGCTTCTCTACCGGGGCGCCCGCGGCATGTGGAGCCCGGCCACCGCGATGATCTCGCGCTGCACCTCATTGACACCGCCACCGAACGTGGTCAGCAGAGCGTTGCGACACGCGCGTTCCAGCCGGCCCTGCATCGCGGCACCGGGTGACCCGTCGCGGAGCACTCCGGCCTCGCCCACGATGTCGAGCAAGAGCCGGTAGGCGTCGATGTAGAACTCGGTGCCGAATACCTTCACGGCCGACGCGTCAGCGGCTGCGAACAGATCGTTCTCGACCATCCACGCCACCCGGAAGTTCAAGATTCGCAGCGCATCGAGCTTCGCCCGCACCCGCGCCAGGTTCACTTGGACCCACTGCTGATCGATCAGACGCGACCCGTCGCCCAAGCGGTGATCCGCGGCCCAGTGCGTGACCTGGCTGAGAGTCTCGTAGCCCGTGCCGGTCGACACGATCGACGACCGCTCGAAGTTCAATTGCGTCGTGAGGAGCTTCCAGCCTTCGCCCTCGTCGCCAACTCGCGCGGTCACCGGAACCCGCACCTCGTCGTAGAAGGTGGCGTTGGTCCGCACCATCATCGTCTCGATCGGGTTGACCTTGACGCCCGGCAACGAGAGATCCACCAGAAAGATCGTGATGCCCTTGTGCTTGGGCACGTCGGGATCGGTCCGAGCTGCCAGCCACACATAGTCGGCCATGTTCGCCTGGGTAGTGAACAGCTTTTGGCCATTGATGACGTACTCGTCTCCGTCGCGGACCGCGCGCGTCTTGAGTGAGGCAAGGTCGGTGCCCGACGCCGGCTCGGTGTACCCGATGCACATGTGCATCTCGCCGCGAAGGATCGCCGGAAGGAACTGTTCCTTCTGCTGCTCGGATCCGTAGCGCATGAGCGAGGGACCGATCGTGTTGAGAGCAAGCAGGGGAACGGGCGCGTTCGCCCGGGTCGCCTCCTCGAAGAACACGTGCTGGTCGATCGCGCCCAGCCCGCGACCACCGAACTCCTTGGGCCAGCCGATACCCAACCAACCGTCGGCCCCAAGCTGCCGGACGACTTCCTTGTAGCGGTCGCCACCTTCGGAGCTCATCTCCACGGCCAACTCGGCTTTGAGCTCTGGTGTCATGAGCTTCGACAAATACGCGCGCAGCTCGTTGCGCAGCTCGAGTTGCGCGTGGGTGAGCTCAAATCGCACGGGGCATCAGTCCATTCACCTATGTAAAAAGTTGAGTATATGTTCAGCGCTGCGACGCCGCGGTCGACGACTTCACGTCGCCGTCGCGTCCAGAGTTCAACCTACGGCGCCGGAGACCTTGAGGGCGACGATCTCGTCCCAGGACCACCCGAGTTCGAGCAGCACCTCATCGGTGTGTTGGCCGTGCTCAGGGGCAGGCCGCAACTCGTGTGGCTGCTCGTCGAATTGGACTGGCGCGCCGACGAGATCGAGCTCGCTGCCGTCCGCATCGGTGACCCGGCCGAGATAGCCGTTGGCGATGACCTGCTCGTCGTTGCGGAGCTCAGGGACGCGTTGCACCGGCGCCCACACGCCCTGCATGGTCGCAAGCGCGTCGCGCCACTCGGAGAGGGTCCGGGACGCGAACGTGTCGGCGATCTCGTGCAGACACGCGTCGCTGTGCTCAGCCCGAGCCGTTGCGTCACGAAAGCGCTCGTCGTCGACCATGTCGACGCGACCGATGTGCTGGCAGAAGTCGACCCAAAAGCGGTCTGATTGCATGATGTTGAGGAAGACCCAGCGATCGTCCTTGGTCCGATAGTTGCCGACCAGGGGATTCACGACCTTGCCGTTGCCCTGGAAGCGAACGATGTCGTCGAGCCCGAATTCGCTGGTCATCGCGACATCGGTCTGGAGCTGCCACATCGCGGTGCTGAGCAGTGACGCGTCAACAACTGTCGCCTCTCCCGTCCGCTCGCGAGAGAACAGCGCGGCCGAGATGCCGCCAGCCAAGTTGAGTCCTCCCATCACGTCACCGATCCCTGGCCGCGCCCCAACCAGCTGGGGAGCACCCGGCGGCGTCAGCGTGTCGGCAACGCCACCGCGTGCCCAGTACGACGCGCCATCAAACCCACCCTTGTCGCGCTCCGGTCCCTTCGCACCTTGTCCATGGCCTCGGACGTAGATGATCTTCTTGTTGCACGCACGGATGTCATCGACGTCGATGCGGAGCCGCTCACGCACCGACGGCAGGTAGCTGGTGAGAAACACGTCGGACGTCTCGGCCAACCGGTAAAGCACCTCGCGCCCATCATCGGTGGCGATGTTGATGGCGACGCTCCGCTTGCCCCGGTTCGGACCCTGCATCATGAAGCTCACCGACTTGCCCCCACCGGGGAGCACGCCGAGGGTGGCGAGGCCACGTTGTGGATCGCCGGTCTCGGGATGCTCGACCTTGAGCACGTCGGCGCCCCAGTCGGCGAGGATGGCGCCGGCGGCGGGAACAAACGTCCACGCCGCGACCTCGAGGACTCGCACGCCACGCATGATGCTCGTCATCGAATCGCACCTTCAGCCGCGCTCGGTGACGCATCGAACAACACCGGGAGCGAGGTCGGCCCGCGAAATGCGAGTCCCTCGATGACCGGTGGTGACGCTGCGGGGTCGAGGCGCAGGTTCGGGAGCCGCTCGAGTACCACATCGAGGCCAACGCGCAGCTCTAGGCGTGCGAGGTGCATGCCCAAGCACTGATGCGGACCAGTGCCGAACGCAAGATGGGTTTGCACCGACCGGTCGATGTCGAAGCGCTCGCCGTCGTCGTAACGAGTGGCCTCGCGATCAGCCGAGCCGACGATTACCGCAACCGCCCCGCCCGCGGGGATCGGGCATCCGGCGACGTCGGTGTCGGTGGTGGCGACCCGGCTCACCTGGGCCACAGGTGTCTCCCACCGCAGGGTCTCTTCGATCAACGCAGGCACGAGGTCGCGATCGGCGACGACGCGCTCCATGACGTCGGGGTGGAGCAACAGCGCGGTGAGCGCGTTCCCCATCGCGCGATATGTCGTCTCCGCGCCCGCCGGTAGCAGGAGCCGAAGGAATCCATACAGGCGCTCGTCGGTGAGGTGCTCGCCGTCGACCTCGGCGTGTACGAGGTCGCTCAGAAGGTCGGCCCGCGGCTCGGCCCGACGCGCTTCGACCAGTGGCTCGAGGTACTCGCGCATGGCCCGCGACGCGGCCATGCCAGCTTTGGGGTGCATCGGGCCGCCGTTGATCAGCTCGGACCATTCCTGGAACTGGGCGCTGTCCTCTACAGGTACGCCGACGATGGCGCAGATCACGCGAGCCGGGAAGCGCCGGGTGATGTCGCTCACGAGCTCGGCGCGGCCTAGTGGCGCGATCTCGTCGACGTACATCTCGATCGACGGCCGAATCACTGCGTCTTCCCAGTGGGCGAGTCGCGACGCCCGAAATGCCGGCGCCACGAGACTCCGGTATTCACGGTGCTCGTTGCCGTCCATACCCAGGATCAGCTCTCCCATGTACGGCGCCATGTGCTCGAGGTTGCTTGCCGACGAGAACGTCTGCGGGTCGCGTAGCGCGTGCTCCACGTCGTCCCAGCGAGTGATCTGGAAGAGCGAACCGCCGGTGATGCCCATCGCCGTGGCGTCGGTCTTGATGACAGGACAGGACTCACGCGCTTGCTGCCACTGCGGATACGGCTGGCCGGTGACAAAATCAACCTATTCATACTCAAAGACCGACGCGTCCTGGGTCATGTGTATCCCCTCCTAGTTGCGTGTGTGCTGTCACGGTAACCATCAACAAGAATCATTGATCGAGTCCGGACCTGACCGCGCCAAGGTGTGCAGCGATCAATTCCGGATATCCCGGTTCCCCCCGCTTACGCGCCTGCTTCGTGATGAGCGCGGTCGTCGCTGCCTGCTTGAACCGAACGAACGCGTGGAACCAGCCCATGTCATGTACCGATCGACCAAGTACTGCCTCGTACGCTCCCTGGATCTCGCCGGGCGTCGGGAGCTCGGGCACGTCACGCACCCGCGCCGGATAGCGCGGATCGAGCATCATGAGGAACCACGCCAGATCGGTACGACCGTCACCTATCGACCAGATCTCCCAGTCGACGAGCGCGCAGATCTCGGCGCCCTGGCACCGCATGTTTCCCAGCTTGTAGTCACCGTGCACCAACACGGGAACATCTTCGGCAGGGAGGACCTCGAGGAGGCGGTCCCCCAACGCGGGACCGTCAAGGCGCAAGTCGTCGTCGACACTCTCGAGCGCGCGACACCAACGCTCGACCTCGGCTCGTAAGCCCATCGCGGGCTCTCCGCCCAGCCCGATCGATGTAGGGCTGCAGTGGTGCATTGCGCCCAACATGCGCGCTGCGGCGAGCGCACGCGCGGCGAGCACGACGCCCGCTGGCTCGTCGGCCCGGTCAACGAGGGGGTCGACAGAATCGCCGTCAGCAAAGCTCATCGCGAAGAACGGTGGGCGCTGCGGTGGCGCGCCGATCGACTCGAACAAGACGTCGGGAACGCGTACGCCAACCACATCGCGCAGTGCTGCGAGTACCCGCGCTTGGCGCAACACGTCGCGATTCCGCACTGGCTCCAGACCCGGCGGTGCGACCTTCAGCACGATGCGGCGATCTGGTTCGCCCGAACTCGCGAGAACAGCCTGATAGGTGAGGCTCGAGTAGCCGCCGGACAGCGGCACGATCGAGCGAACGAAAGCCGACGACGCCAGCGCACGGGCGGCTTCCGTTGCACGTGTTGCCAGGTCAGCCAGAAGCTCGCGGGGGTCGACATCCTTCACAAACGGCCTCCCGGGCCAGCGGTCGTCGACCGGCGGTTAGGTTGGAACCAGGGCGAGGTGCCACGGTGCCTCGGAGCCATGGCGACGACGGGGGTTGCGAAATGCGCGTTGAGGACCTGGTACTGGTCAGCGTCGACGACCACGTGGTCGAGCCGCCCAATCTGTTCGAGGGTCGCCTCGCGAAGAAGTTCATCGATCAGGCGCCGAAGCTGATCCGCAAGGACTCCGGGATCGAAGTGTGGTCCTTCCGAGGAGCGGAGCTCCCCAACATTGGGCTGAACGCGGTAGCGGGCCGACCGCCCGAGGAATATGCGATGGATCCGACGAGCTTCGACGAGATGCGCTCGGGTTGTTACGACATCGATGATCGCGTCAAGGACATGGACGCCAATGGCGTGCTGGGGTCGATGTGCTTCCCGAGCTTCCCCCAGTTCTGCGGTCAGCTCTTTGCGCGAACCGCGCTCGAGGACCCGGAGCTCGGCCTCGCGCTCGTCCAGGCCTACAACGATTGGCACATCGAAAGTTGGTGCGGTGCACACCCGGGGCGCTTCATCCCGCTCTCGCTGCCACCGATGTGGGATCCGCAGCTCATGGTGGCCGAGGTGCGGCGCGTCGCCGAGAAGGGCTGCCACGCGGTGACGTTTTCGGAGAACCCCACCTACCTCGGCCACCCGAGCATCCACTCGGGACATTGGGACCCGTTCTTCGCTACCTGCGAAGAACTGGGGACGGTCGTGTGCGTCCACTTCGGCTCGAGCTCGAAGATGGTCGTGACCGCCGAGGACGCGCCGATCGATGTGATGATCTCGCTCACACCAGTAAACCTGGTGCAGGCAGCATCCGACTTCATCTGGTCGTCGGTTCCGAAGAATTTCCCGACGCTGAAGTACGCACTGAGCGAGGGCGGGATCGGATGGATTCCCTACTTCCGTGAGCGCATCGACTACACGTACGAGCGTCACCACTTCTGGACTGGCCAGGACATGGGTGACCGGATTCCGAGCCAGGTGTTCGACGACCAGGTGGTGGGCTGCTGGATCGATGACCCGGTCGGGATCGAGATGCGGCACAAGATGAACATCGACATGATCTGCTGGGAGTGCGACTACCCACACTCCGACAGCACATGGCCACATTCGCCCGAGCAGTTCATGAAGCAGATGCAGGCCGCGAGCTGCTCCGACATCGACATCAACAAGATCTCCCACGAGAACGCGATACGGCTCTTCCAATACGACCCGTTCACCGCGCTCGGCGGCAAGGAGCGCTGCACCGTCGGCGCGCTGCGACAGCAGGCAGACGGGTGGGACACCTCGATCGTGGCTCGCGGCATCAAGGCATCCGGTACCGGCGTGATGGATCTGGTCAACGTCAGTAGCGGCGGCGACTACACAACGACGTAGGTCGCTCAAGCTTCACCCGCCACGTCGGTCGCCACGTCGGTCGCGAGGTAGTACCAGACCCCGAATGGTGCATCGGCTGCGCGCATTGCGTCACGCGCCGCGGTGATGGCACCGCCCGTGGCGGTCGCCCCATAGAACCACGACTCGGCCGCGCCGGGCTCGGGAACGACACCGGTGAGCGCGAGTGCGGCCTCCTCGTAGTAGGTCCGTAGCTCGAGTGCGCACACGATCGGGTGGGCCGGCAGGCCCGCCTCACGCCAGGGCACACCGCCGGCGATTGCATCGAACATCGCGGCGAGCTCCTCGATGTGGTCGGGCGTGACGACGCGACCCACTGAGGATCGTCCATGAGTGGAGCGGTACTGGTCGTACGCACCCCGCAGCGCCCGTACCTCGTCGACAGCGGCCGGCACCTCCAGGTCGATGCGCGCGGGTAACGGGCATGGAAGGGCTACGAGGCCACGGACGATCCGATCGGGGTGGCTCGCGAGCACCGGACCCTCAGGGGCTGCGAGCAACCCAAACGCGCGAGCAATCACCTCGTGCTGGTAGTGCGCGTCACCAGGACGGCCGAGCGGGCGCCCGAGCGGGAACTCGCAACACAGGACCCGCGGCGGGCGCATGCGCTCGGCGAGGCGTTGGATCGGGATCAGCGCAACGGTCGCGATGCCGTGCGCCTCGAGGATGTGAGCGAGGACGCAGACGGTGCGTGAGCACATCGGCGCGACCGGAGCGAGGAGCGCGACGTCGACGCCGTCCGCCCGCAACATTGCGGCAGCGCGGGGCCCGGTCTCGAGTCGAATGTCGCTGACGGAGTCTTCTTGGCTGCCTGAGAACGAGACGTGGCGTTTGGCCACGGCGCCGATTGTCCCGGCAGCGGCGAGCTCGGTGAGCCGGTCCACTGGGTAGACGACGTTTAGGTCGGCAGCGAATGCCGCACGGTCGAACGTCGGGCTCCAGTGGTCGAGTACTAGGTCGCGCGCGCTTGTCGGAAGCGTGCGGAACGATGGGTCGACGCGCGCGAACGGCTCGTCAGCCGGCAGGCGGAGTGCGGCGGTAGTCACGACCGCCACGGTGCAGTCGGCGAGCGGCGGCGGCGCGGCCCACGGTGCGCCCTCGAGTTCGGGAACGGGGATCTCACCGAGATACGCGCGCAGCGCGTCGTCGTCCATTACGAGCTTGTGATGGCCTGCTCGGTGAACGCAAACACGCCACCGCAGGTGTGCTCGGGGTCGAGCTCGATGGTGTCGCCGCTCGCGACAATGCCGATACCGTGCTCCGCTGCGTGGCGCTCGACGCTCGCGAGATCGCGAACGATGAACGTGAAGCGATAGAGCATGGAACCGTGCTCCGCAACATGGCGTGCCATACGCGAGTCAGGACTAGTCGGCGCCGCGACCTCCATGAGCGTGCCACCCATGGCAAAGAACACCCCGCGCTCCCCTGCTTCGGGATTGGTCACCTCGTGGACTCGCTCACAGCCGAGCGCCTCGGTGAGCACCCAGGCCCCGGCGTCGAGGTCGCCGACCGCGACGGTGCAATGTGAGAGTCCGACGACGCCGAGCGGGTGGTGATCGCGCCAGTAGCCGTCGTTCCACCACGGCCGATCACGCGGGTCGTGGATCTCCTGATCCTCGAGGAACTCGAGCACCAACCCATGCGTGTCCTTCGGATGGGTAATGACGTAGTCAAAGTCGCCGTCGGGCAGCGTGTCGGTGAATCCAGCGCCTCGCACTGCGACGCGCACCCCACGATCGAGCAGCTGTTGCGCGAGCCCACGGCAGTCGCGTGCCCAAAATGCGATGTTGTTGAAGTGCGAGCCGTGACGGCGCAAGAAGCGCGCGACGCCACTCTCCCCGTCGGGATCCACAGGAGCGAGGAGCTCGATGGAGAACCCTCCCCCCATGAGGTTGGCGCTGTTACGCGCGTCTTCAGCGTCGAGGTACTGCGCCTCGTAGACCCAGCTCCCGAAGAAGTCGTGGTAGAAGCGGCCGACCTCGAGCACGTCGTGACATATCTGGGATCCATGGAACAGCCGCACGATCTCAGGCACGTATCGCCTCTCTTCGGAGTATCGATCTCTCGAGGTATCGACTCACAAGATCTGTTCGGCGAGGCGCTGCACTCCGTCGAGCGCCTCACCCGACCGGTCCCACGGAGTGACCAGCAGACGGGTGATGCCCGCGTCGGCGAAGCGCTCGACGTCGTCACGATCGTTGACGCGGCCGAGACAGACCATCTCGAACCCATCGAGGTCGCGGTCGTACTCGGCACAGAGCTCGCGGAGTCGACCGATCGGCACTGCGCACGACACAGGGTCATGCGCCAGACCGATCCACCCGTCGCCATCGCGCGCAGCGCGTCGGAGCGCGGCCTCCGACTCGCCTCCGACGAGGATCGGGGGATGGGGGCGCTGTTCGGGCTTGGGCTCGAACATCACTGGCTCGAAATCGAAAAACTCCCCACGGTGTTCGATCACGTCTTCGCTCCACAGGCGCTTGCAGACCGAGAGAGCCTCGTCGAGGCGTCGACCGCGCGTATGAGGATCGAGGCCGGTGACGCGCCACTCATTCTCGAGCCAGCCGGCGCCAATCCCGATCTCGGCCCGGCCCTTCGACACGAGATCGAGCGTCTGCACCGCCCGCGCAGCAACGAACGGATGGCGGAGTCCGAGCAGGTACACGTGGGTGCCGAGTCGGATCTGCGTGGTCTTGCCCGCGAGATAGGCGAGGTACCCCAGGCAATCGACGACGGGCGCGCTAGCGGGGATCGGCGCATGCTCGGCGCCGGCGAACGGTGACCCCGACATGTCGACGGGCAACACGAGATGTTCGGGCAGCCAGACCGATTCGAAGCCCAGGCCGTCGGCGAGCAACACCATCTCTTCATGCAGGCGCGGGTGCAGCCGGCCGAGCGCGATCCCGAACTTCATGTGGATCTCCCGCCACTGGGCTGCAACACCGATCGGTCGAGCTCGGCCAGGTTGGGGAGCCCGAGCAGCGCGATCGTCGTCACGAGCTCGTCGTGCAGGATCGAGAGCACACGTGCGACTCCGCTCGCGCCTCCCGCAGCAAGACCCCACGCCGCAGGACGACCCACGAGCACCACACGCGCGCCGAGCGCGAGCGCGATGGCGACGTCGGCGCCGCTGCGGACGCCCCCGTCGAACGCGACCTCCGCGTCATTGCCGACGGCGTCCACGATCTCGGTGAGCTGCTCGAGAGTGGCCGGTGCGCGGTCCAACTGGCGACCACCGTGATTCGATACATAAACCGCGGTCGCCCCCGCGTCAACGGCGGCGCGCGCATCCTCTGCTGTCAGCACGCCCTTTACCGCGAACGGCAGGGGCACCCCGGCCATGACGTCGCGCAGGCGCCCCCATGACATCGGTGACTGCGCTCGGGTGGCGTCGTCGAGCACGGCGTCGTCTTCGGTGGTGGCGCGAGGAAAGTTGCCGAGCGTGAGCCGGTCACGTCCATTGAAGCGGTTCCGCCGGTCGCGGCGCCGAACCCCGACTACGGGTGCATCAGCGGTCACGCACACGGCTCGAAATCCCGCTTCGACCGCCCGCTCGAGCAGCTCGCGAAGCGCCGCGTCGGGATGACGGAGGCTCAGCTGAAAGATGGCGGCGCCGGGCCCGGATTCGCCGGCGAGCGCCTCCAGCGGCGCGGCCGTCACCTCGGGGACGATCGCGGTTGCACCAACGCTCGCGGCGCCCTCGACCACCGCGGTGTAGCCGTCCGCGTTGAGGAGCGAATCGCCCGCGAAGGGCGCTACGAGGAGGGGCGTCGCGAGGCTGACGCCCAGGAAACTGGTCGCGGTGTCGGGCGGATGAGCGCCGGTGAGCAGCCGCGGTCGCAACGACCAGTGCCGAAACGCGTCTTCGTTGGCCACGAGCGTGATCTCGTCACCCGCGCCACCCGCGATGTAGTCCCATACGTCGGCGTCGATGCGTTGCCGCGCCTCGCGCTCGATTTCGTCCAGCGTCGCGAAATCGAGGGGTTCGAACGGGACCTCGTCATCGCGACCAATCTCGTGCAGCAGCGAACGGCCGGAGCGATAGCGCGCCAGGTTGTCCGCGAACAGGTCCGCAAGGCGCTCGTGCCGACCGAGTCCGCCTGCCGACGAATGCGGCGTCACGACAACTCGTGGGTGATCCCACAGCGGACTCTCGGCAGGCAACGGCTCCGTCGCGAATACGTCGAGGATGGCCGCGCCGAGATGGCCATGATCCAGCGCCGCCATCAGCGCGCGCTCGTCGACCAGCGTGCCCCGGGCCACATTCACCAGGATCGATCCGGGCTTCATCGACGCGAGGAAGCGCTCGTCGACGAGGCCACGCGTCTGCGGGGTCTCGGGCGCGGCAAGGACGACGACATCGCGACCAGGAAGGAGCCCCGTTACCTCGTCGGGCGCGCGCATCTCGTGCACCGGCTCGCGCCCGGTCGGCTGGCGGCGTACACCAATGACGTGCGCCCCAAAGGCTCGCGCGCGCTCCGCGACTGCGGATCCGATTGCGCCGAGGCCGACGACCAGCCACTGAGAACCACTGACCTCGGGGAATTCGTGCGGTCGCCAAGTCCGTGAACTGCGATCGGCGCGCCACTCCTCAACGCGCTGCATCTGCCCTAGCACGGCACCGAGCACGTACTCGGCGATCGGGATGGCATTCACATGGGCTCCGGTGATCCGGACGCCGTGATCGAGCAGGTCGTCGTAGAACCAGAGGTGACCCGCGGCCGGCGACTGGAACCATCGAAGCGACGGAGCATCGCGGAGCGCGCTGACCCAGGGCCCGGCGAGGTCTTCGGAGAACACGTGCGCCGTCCCCCAAGCGGCTTCGGGCGAAATGTCTTCGAGCGCGCACGGGCGCGAGCCGACCACACATGTGCCCCAGTCACTCATGCAGACGATCTCGATGTCTTCACCCAGCGTGATGGAGCGACGCTCGATCAGATCGAGGGCGAACTGGTTGATGAGGATCTGCATGTTGGGAAGCGTACGGATCTCGACGAATCGGGATCTGGCCTACTTGGCGATGCGCGCCGCTGGACTCTCGCCCGCGGCGAGCTGCGCCGCGTACTCATCGAGCCACCCATGAAACTTGCCCGATGCCTGCTTGTCGGCGTCAAGCCGCGGATACGCGGGGATCTCGTAGCTGGGATCGAGCGGCGGGTGATCGGATGCGGGCTTGCGAGCCATGACCGCCTCGATGATCGGCCCGAGTCGTGCTTCCTTGGCCTGTTGGCGGCCAGGCTCGCGCTCGGCGAACTCGGGCATCACGTCGCGAGCGAAGAGCTCGAGGGATTCCATGATGTGGTCGTGGCGATTGCGTCCAGCCGCGCACGAAAGGATCACCTGGTCGACGCCGTAGTCCTCGTAACGCCGCAGGTAGTCGCGCACTTGATCGGGCGTTCCCGTTGCGCCCCGCAGGCCTGTGACCCCGCCCTCCACCACCTTGGCGCCGAGCCGCTCGTCGTTGCCAGCAGCGAGCGCGACAGCTTCGGGGTCGTACCCCTCCTCGGCGCGCCGCTGCTCGTAGTCGTCCCAGAGGTTCCCGCGCCCGGGCTGGTGTCGCCCGAAGACGTAGTAATGCCCGAGCGAGTAGCCGATGAAGTTCGATCCGTACGCGCCGCGTCGGATCGCTTCTTGCTCGTCGGGATGACAGAAGAATGACGTGACGCACGCGAGGTTGGCGTTCACCGCGTCGCCGATCGGCACCCCTTCGGCGGCGAGGGTCGAGTAGTAGTCGTCGACCCAATGCTGCGCCTCTTCGGGATCAAAGAACGCGAACGCGAGCGCGCCGATGCCGTGCTGCGCGGCAAGATGGATCGTCTCCCGGCGACTACAGGCCACCCATACGGGCGGGTGCGGACGTTGTTGCGGCTTGGGCATGACGTTGCGCGGTGGAAGGCGCACGTACTCGCCGGCGTGTCCCGTGAATGGATCCTCGGTCAGGCAGCGCAGCGCGACGCGCACACCTTCTTCCCACATCGCGCGCTTGTCGGCAGGGTCGACGCCGAACGCGTCGAGCTCGGCTGCGGCAGAGCCTTCACCCGTCCCGAACTCGACCCGCCCGTTCGAGAGCAGGTCGAGTGTGGCGATGCGCTCGGCGACACGCGCCGGATGGTTGATCGCCGGGAGCGTGTGGACGATCCCGTGGGCGAGGCGGATCCGCTCGGTGCGCTGTGAGGCCGCGGCGAGGAAGAGCTCTGGCGCGCTCGAATGGCTGTACTCCTCGAGGAAGTGGTGCTCCACGAGCCACGCGCAGTCGAACCCGAGGCGGTCCGCCAGCTCGATCTGCTCGAGCGCTTCGGTGAGCACCCGCCGGTCGTCGCCCTCAGCCCATGGGCGCGGCACCTGGTGCTCGAAGAACAACCCGAACTTCACGACATCTCCCTCGTCGATACCTAAGTATAATGACAGTTATACACCAGGCGGACTCGCCTACGCGAGCGGGATCCGGGCGTTCTCGAAGCTCAGGATCCGCTCGTCGGGCACCATCTCGATCATGAGGTGCTCGGCTTCGTAGTGCGCACGCGTCTCCTCTGGCATCGCTGGGCGGTCGCC
>CAMDCC010000038.1 GCA_945889545.1 Bifidobacterium breve
GGCCCGCACCGAAGGCCGGAACGGGTCGTTGAGCCCGCTTTCGGCCAGCGCCGCGGTCACGAACGCGCTGCCATCGGTGATCGCCGGAAGCCAACGCGCCTTTTGGTCGGCGGTTCCGAGCTCGGCGATGGGGAGGGCACCGCAGACGATCGCAGCCCAGTACGGCACGGGCGCGACCGTGCGCCCAAGCTGTTCGAGCAGCAGACACGTTGCAATCATCCCGAGCCCGCTCCCGCCGTCGCTCTCGGGGAGCGCGATGCCGAGCAAGTTCGCCTCGGCCAGCGCGCGCCAGAGGTCGCGGTCGATGCGCTCCTCTCCGGCCTCGATCGTCTTGACCCGCTCAACCGTTGCGTGCCCCTGGAAGATCTGCTCGGCCAGGTCGCGCACGGCCTGCTGCTCTTCAGAAAGCGAGAAGTCCATCTACTTCGTCCCCGCTGGCTTCTTCCCCGCTGGACCGAACGCGGGAAGCGTGAGGTCGGGGTCGTGCTCTACCCACTCGACTTCGACTGGCATGCCGATGGTGATGTCGGCGTGGTCGATGCCCACGATGTTGGCGACGAGGCGCGTGCCCTCCTCCAGATCGATGAGCCCGACGGCGAGCGGGTAGTCGAACGCCGGCACCTGCGGGTAGTGGTTCACGACGAAGCTGTAGACGGCGCCACGGCCGCTCGCCTCGGCGGCATCCCACTCGTACGAGCCGCACTTGTCGCACCGCGGTCGGGGCGGGTGGCGCAGCACGCCACACCCGGAGCAGCGCTGGATGACGAGTCGGTGCTCCTTCGCCGCTTCGAACCAGAACTGGTTGTCACGCGTGAGGGCGGGACGCGGGCGCAACGGGCGAGCCCGTTTTTCAAAGTCTGGCGTCTCGGCGTCGGCCTTCGGCACGGTTGCTTGGCGACCAGTGCCGGGGCGGAACTTGAGGATGCGGAACATCTGGCGACCAACGGGCTCGCCGTCGAGCGTCTCGTACTCCACTCGCGTGGTGATGAAGTGGCCGACACCGAGGCCGGTTGCCTTCTCTTCCGAGACCGAGTCGATGACCGTGCGGCTTCGCAGGTGGTCACCCAAGTGGAGCATGCGGTCGTACTCCTGCTCACAGTTCGTGGCGACGACCGACGTGAAGCCTTCGCTCTCGACGAGCGCCATGAGTGAATCCTGCGCGTTGCCACCCTCGCGAGCGGCTGGCGCGATGCCGCGCATCACCCAGGCCTGCATCATCACCGGCGGGGCGATCACCTGTCCGTGCACCGACTTCGTGGCGATGTCGGGCTCGGTGTACACGGGGTTCTTGTCGCCCATCGCCTCGACCCAGTGCCGGATCATCGCCTGGTTCACCTCGTCGGCACCGTTCTGCGAGCCGACCTCGCTGCCCGCGAACACCTGGAGCTTCGCGAGAAACGCCGCCTTTGCTGCGTCGTCACTCATCGATTCCCTTTGCGGTGCTCCCGCTCCGCTACTTCCGCTCACTGCGCTCGCTCCAACACCCTTGGCGCTGCTCCCACTCCGCTACTTCCGCTCGCTGCGCTCGCTCCATTCGCTCCGTTCGCAACGCAGGTGTTGGTGTCCATCCCCGCAGGCTTCATCGCCCGCTCCGTACCATGCCGAGGCCGGTCGTTGCGACGATCTCTCGGAGCACTTCCACTACGCCCCCACCGAACGTGTTGATCTGTGCGGAGCGCCCCATGCGCTCCACGTCGCCTTGGAGCGCGGCGCCAGCCGAGCCTTCAGGCAGGTAACCGACCGCGCCGAGGATGCCGAGGAACAACCGGTACGCGTCGATCTGCGTCTCGACGCCGAACACCTTGACGGCCGACGCGTCCGTCGGTGTGAGCGTGCCGCTTGCGACGGCTGCGGCCATCCGCCAGTTGAGCAGCTTCATCGCCTCGAGCTTGGCGTGCGCCTTGGCGAGATCCATCTGCACCCAGGCCACGTCGAGCATGCGCCCCTCGGAACCAGGTGTGCCGTCGCCCGACGGCGTGTCGCGGCACCATTCGACCATCCGGTCGTAGAGCCGGTGCGTGGTGCCGCCGAGCGCAGCGAGACCGACACGTTCGTGGTTGAGCTGGTTGGTGATCAAGCGCCAGCCGGCGTTCACATCGCCGACCACGTTGCCCTTGGGCACGCGCACATCGTCGTAGTACGACGCCTGCGTGACCACGCTGCCGACCGTCACGATCGGCGTGCACTTGAAGCCGGGCGACGACGTCGGGACGATGATGATCGAGATGCCCTTGTGCTTTGGTGCGTCAGCATCGGTGCGACACGCGAGCCAGATGTAATCGGCTTGGTTGGCACCGCTCGTGAAGACCTTGTTGCCGTTGATGACCCACTCGTCGCCGTCATCGATCGCGCGCGTGCGCAGCGACGCGAGGTCGGTGCCCGCCTCAGGTTCCGTGTAGCCGATCGCGAAGTTGATGTCGCCGTTGAGGATGCCTGGGAGGAACTGCTGCTTCTGCTCGTCGGAGCCGTAGGCCATGATCGTGGGGCCGACCGTGTTGACCGTGACAAACGGGAACGGGGCGCCCGCGCGCTGCACCTCGTCGAAGAAGATGAACTGATCGAGCTCGCCCCGACCCTGGCCGCCGTACTCCTTCGGCCAGCCGATGCCGAGCCAGCCGTCGGCCCCGATCTGGCGCACGACGTCGCGGTACTCGGGGCTGCCCTCGCCCGGTGGGCCGAGCGCCTCCCTGACCTGGGGAGTCATGAGCGCGGCGAAGTACTCCCGTAGCTCCGTGCGGAGCGCCCGCTGCTCGTCCGTGTAATCCAAAAACATAGAACGTGTTCCAATCTACCGGCGCCCCCCGAAGGGCGGCCAGTCAACAGATCTAGGGTCAGGACGAGGGTTGCAGCGGGCTACGGTGCCGCCGCATGGCTGATCCTGCGAGCTCGGTGTTCCCCCACGGCGTGGCGAGCGGCGACCCGTTGAGCGACCGAGTCGTGCTCTGGACCCGGGTCACCACGGAGACGTCCGACGATGTGCCGGTGGCGTGGGTGGTGGCCCGCGACGCCGCCATCACCGATGTGATGGCGACGGGCGAGGCGGTGGCCACGCTCGACGGCGATTTCTCGGTCAGCGTCGACGTCGGCGGGCTCGAGCCCGACACCCCACTACTGGTATGGGTTCCGGGCGTTCGACCAGGACTCACCCGTCGCTCGCACGCGGACGCTGCCGGCAACGACTGACCATGTGCGTTTCGCGATGGTGTCGTGCGCCAAGTACAACGCCGGGTTCTTCAACGCGTACGCCCGCATTGCGGCGCGCGACGACCTCAACTTTCTGCTCCACCTCGGCGACTACATCTACGAGGCGTCGAACACGCCGCCTGCGACCCAGACGCCGGGTGCCGACATCGACCGACCGTTCGACCCATTGCACGAGTGCGTGACGCTCGCCGACTATCGAACTCGGTACAACCAGTACAAGCGCGACCCTGAGGTGCAGCTCCTGCACCTGATGCATCCGGTAATCGCATCCCTCGACGACCACGAGTTCGCCGACGGCGCGTGGCGCGAGGGCGCCACCGAGCACAAGCCTGAGTACGGACCTTGGGCCGCCCGCTTGGCGAACGCGTTCCGTGCACGAGAGGAGTGGTGCCCGGTGCGACGACCCGACCCGTCTGATCCTTCACGGATCTGGCGCTCGGTTGCACTCGGTGCGCTGGCCGAGATGTTCGTCATCGACACGCGCACCCGACGTGATGAACCGGTAGGTGGCGACGCGATGCGCGACCCATCACGCACTGCGCTCGGCCCCGAACAGCGAGCGTGGCTGCTCGATTCGATCGACCGCTCGACCGCGACGTGGCGGATCCTCGCCAACCCGTCGGTGATGGGGCGCACCTCGAACGCCGACCTGCCCGAGGACGTGCGACCGGCGCTCACGAAGGTGAAGCTCCTCGCCGACGGCGGTGAAGGTCCCGACTTCGACCAATGGGATGGGTACCCAGCCGAGCGCGAGTTCGTGCTCGACCACATCGCCAACAACGGCATCAACAATCTCGTCGTGCTCAGCGGCGATGTGCACGTATCGCTCGTGCTCGAGCTGCACCACAACGAGGACGAGCCGGTGGCGCCCGAGTTCGTCACACCGAGCCTCACGTCGCAGAACCTCGACGACAAGATGAAGTGGCCCCGTCACTCAGGCGACTCCGATGCGATCGTCGCGCGTGCGCAAGAGCTACTCCCCGACTGGGTGTGGGCCGACCTCGACAGTCATGGGTACGTCGTCGTCGATGTGGTACCCGAACGAGTGACGGTGGAGTTCTGGCACCTCGACTCCGTGCTCGAGCGCACACCCAACGAGGAGCTGGGGTCGAAGTGGACCGTCGAGCTCGGCTCCGGTCGGGCGACACGAGTGCCTCCGGAGAGCACCTCGGCGCGGTAGGACCAACTCGGAGGGTGAACGCCGGCTAGGTGTCCTCAGCGTTCTTCCTAAGCGTTCTGGGGGACGTCTCGGAACGCTTCGGTCTTGTCGGGGCGGGGCTCTGACGGGAGGCCGAGCATGCGCTCGCCGAGGATGTTGCGCTGCACCTGCTCGGTGCCGCCCCCGATGCGGATGCCCCACTGCCCGAGAAACTGTTGCTGCCAGAAGCCGTCTTCGTACGCGTCATCCTTGTAGAGCATCCCCGCCGGACCTTCGATCGCGAGCGCGAGGTTGCCGTTCTCGTAGACGTGCTCCGAGATCGCCAGCTTCAAGACCGAGCTCTCCGGTCCTGGCGCCTTGCCCGCCTTCACCGCGGCACGAGCGCGTTCGCCCAGCCAACGCATCGTCTGGAACCGCGTGTAGGTGGCGGCGAGTCGCTGACGCATCACCGGATCGTCGGTTTGCCCGAAATGACGGGCCAGCTCGAGGTAGTCGCGGAAGCCCATCCCGCTTCCTCCACCACCGATGAGGACGCGCTCGCTCATGAGGGTGGCCTGGGTTACGCCCCAACCGCCGTTGACCTCGCCAAGCACGTTCTCGTGCGGGATGCGCACGTCGGTGAGGAACGTCTCGTTGAAGTGGGCGACGCCAGTGATCTGGCGGAGTGGCCGAGCCTCGATGCCTGGCGTCGACATGTCGACCAGGAAGTAGGTGATGCCGCGGTGCTTGGGCACATCCCAGTCGGTACGGGTGATCAGGATCCCCCAGTCGGCCACGTGCGCGAACGAGTTCCAGACCTTCTGGCCATTGACGACCCACTCGTCGCCGTCGCGTTCGGCGCGCGTGGTGAGACCGGCGAGGTCGGAGCCGGCACCCGGCTCGCTGAAGAGCTGGCACCAGAGCTCATCACCGCTCAACAACGGTGGGATGAAGCGCTTCTTCTGCTCCTCGGTGCCGTACGCCAGGATTGTCGGCACGACCATCCCGAGGCCCACCGAGAAGATGCCGGTGTCGATCTCGTAGCGCGCAACCTCTTGTTGGAACACGCGCTGCTCGGCGGCGGTGTGACCGCGTCCGCCGTACTCCTTCGGAACGGCGATACCGCCGAACCCGGCGTCGTAGAGCTTGCGTTGCCAGGAGCGGGCCCGCTCCAGGTGCAGCTTCTCTTCGTCGGGCGCGACGGTAGTGGCGGTGAAACGGCGCTTGAACTCGTTCGCGTCAGGACGGCGACGCTCGGCGTTGGCGTCGAGCCAGGCGCGCACTTCATCACGGAACGATGCGACTCCCGGGTCTTCTTGATCCGGTGGCGCCGCAACCGTGGTCACGGCGGTACTACTTCTTTGCGTCGACGGCGTCGAGCGAAGAGCCGACGACCCACATCGCGAAGTACTGCGCCGCGCCTCCGTACGCCTGCGCGAGGCCCACGTGCGCGTCGGCCACCTGGTGCTCACCGGCTTCGCCCCGTACTTGGAGTGCGGCTTCGGCAAACCGCAGCATGCCCGACGCACCGATCGGGTTCGACGAGAGCACGCCGCCCGACGGGTTGACCGGGAAGTCGCCGGTGATCTGCGTACTGCCGTCTTCGACCATCCGCCAGCCCTCGCCAGGACCGGCGATGTCGTGCCCCTCGAGCCACATGGGCTCGTACCAGGAGAACGGCACGTAGAGCTCGGCGATGTCGATCTGCTCGCGCGGGTTGGTGATGCCTGCGGCGTCGTAGACCATGTGCGCGCACTCGACGCCGGCAAGCGGGCGCACGGTGTCGCGGCCCGGGAACGTGCCCAGTTCACTGCGCATCGCGGTCCCGAGCACCCACGCCGGCTTGCGCGGCGCCTTCTTTGCGCCGGCTTCGTTCGTGAGCACCATCGCGACCGCGCCATCCGACGACGGGCACGACTCGAGGAAGTGGATCGGGTCCCACAGCATCGGGGACTCCTTGACCTTCTCGATCGAGATGTCGGGGAGGTGCAGGTGCGCATACGGGTTCTTGCACGCGTTCTGACGGTCCTTGACCGCAACCTTCCAACCGATGTCTTCGGGCGCACCCGACTTGTTGATGTACGTGCGCATCCAGGGGGCGAAGATGCCGCCCGCGCCCATGCCGCCGCTCCGACCGCCGGCAAGGCCCCACTGCGCGTTGCCTTCGGCCTGCTTCTCGTACGCGACGGTGAGCACACGCTCATGGACGCCGGTCTGCACGAGGTGCGTAGCGACCAGCGCCGTCGAACCACCCACACTGCCGGCGGTGTGCACCCGCATCATGGGCTTGCCGTTCGCGCCGAGCGCGTCAGCCATGCTCAGCTCCGGCATCATCACGCCCTCGAATGGGTCAGGCGCCTTGCCGAGCACCACCGCGTCGATGTCGGTCCAGTTGAGCTCGGCGTCGTCGAGTGCGCGCTGTGCGGCTTCGCGCACGAGCCCTGGCAGCGACACGTCGTCGCGCTTCTTCTTGTGCTTCGTCTGACCGATGCCGATGACCGCCGCTGGCTGGCTGCTCACCTTGGTGCCTTCGCTTCCGCTGGCTCGTTGCGCACGTCAGTCCCCTTCCAGCACGGCGACGAGGTTCTGCTGGAGGCACTGGCCCGACGTGGCGTGCGCGACCGCGCGACCCTTGCCGTGCTCTGCGATCTGACGGGCAGCTTCGGCAAACCGAGCCAGTCCGACGGCCATCACCGGGTTCGCGGCGAGCGGCCCACCCGATGGGTTGATCTCCACGTCGTCACCGAGACCCAGCTCCTCGCAGAGCAGCTTCTCTTGGTACGAGAACGTTGCGGACAGCTCGGCAATGTCGACCTTGGCGTCGCCAACTCCGGCCTTCTTGCCTGCCAGCCGGGTCGACGGCGACTCGGTGAGGTCGCGCATCCCCGGCTGGTGGATGTCGATGCGGTGGTCGATCCCTCGGATCCAGACCGGGCGCTTGCTCAACGACTTGGCCTTGTCGGCGGTGGCGAGAATCACGGCGCACGCGCCGTCAGAGATGGGAGGGAGGTCGTGACGCCGCAGTGGCGCGGTCACATACGGCTCCTTGAGCAGCGCGTCGGGATCGTCATCGCCCGTCACCTGCGCGTACGGGTTGCCGATGGCGCTCTTGCGGCTGCGCGCGGCGATCTCGGCCATCTCGCGCTCGGTGATCTTGCCGGCGTCGAGCATGGCGCGGGCTTGAAGTGCCGCGAGCGACACTGGGTCGGCACCCAGCGGTGTGAGCGTGTACGGGTCCATCTGGTGTGGGTAGACCTCGGCCGGGACACCCGGCGACGACTTCCCCGATCCGAATACGAGCGCGGTGTCGATATCGCCGTGCTGGAGCCGCACCCACGCTTCGTACAAAGCCCAGGCGCCGTCCATCTCCACGTGTGACTCGGTGATCGGCGGCCAAGCGCCGACCGCTTCGAGGTTCATCACGAAGGCGAACGTTTGCCCGGAGAGATAGTCGCACGAACCCGCGCATGTGAAGCCGATCTCGCGACGTTCCACGCCGGCGCGCTCGATCGCCTCGCTGATGACCGGGAAGAGGAACTGCGGCTCGGTGAGCTCAGACTGCCGCCACGACGGCGACTGCGCGTACCCGACGATTGCGATGTCGTTCGCCATCAGAAGGTCTTGTCCGAGTATTCGCTGGGGTCCGCGTCGGCTTCGCCGGTGGGCTTCCACCCGCGGATCGCACCCTCGGCCGATCCCCAGCTTCGGTTCGTGACGTCGTCGACGTGCCGCTCGTCGTCGGGTGCCCACACGATCTCGACGCGCATGCCCGGGTGCACCTGTTCGACCGGCACGCCGGGAAGATCCTGGAGGCTCAAGGTGCCGCCACCGTCGAGCTGAAGCGACACCTTGGCGAACGGCTCGGTCTCTTCCTGTCCGTAGTACTGGACCGGGGTGACCACCGTGTAGTTGGTGACGATGCCGTGAGTCTGGATCTCGATCTCGTCGGCCTTGGTGGTCTGCACGGTGCAGATCGGGCAGTAGCCGCGCGGCGGCGAGTAGATGAGGCCGCACTTGGGGCACTTGTGGCCAATGAGACGCTTGTCCATCAGCGCGTCGGCGAACTCGCGCACGACCGGGCACAGCAGCTCGTGGTACTCGAGCTTCATGAAGTAGTCCATGCCCGTGACCGGCGCGCTCGGGTCGACTGCCTCTTCTTGCTTGGCGGCGAGCTGCTTGGCGTCGGGCTGCTTGGCGTCGGGCTGCTTGGCGTCGGTCACTTTGCTGCCTCCGGCACGAACGCCTCGACGTCGGTGATGTGCCCGATGCGCTCGTCCTTCCACCGGGCGGTGACTCGCATGCCCGTCTGCATGGCGTCCATGCTCCCGGCGTCGACGGCGTGGAGCAGACCGGTGTCGGCGCCGTCGAGCTTGATGAGTGCGAACGCGAATGGGTGGTCGACCGGGTGCTTGCTGGTCGGCTCGGTCACCCACGCCCACGTGGTGACGACCCCGCCCGGACCAACTTCCACGAAGTCGGCATCGAGCCCCTCGCCGGTGTTCGGGTCCCACTCCGTCGGCGGGCACAGCACACGCCCGTCGCGGCTCTTGATCCCGAGGATCTGCCCGTCGCGCATCCCCGTGAGGAACGCGCTGTACACCGGCCCCAACGTGCGGGTGTACGGGAACTCGATCGCGTGGGTGGTCAAACGCTTGTCCGCCGGCACAGTGCCCGGGAGTAGAACACGTTCCGGTTTTCCCCCGCAAGTGGCTCCCACACCCCCAACGCCCGTTCTGGAGATCCACGACCCCGGTTTCCGGGGGTCTGGGTCTCCGAAAGCAGGATCTGGGTCACGCCGCCTTCCGACGGGCCTGGCGAAGCTGACTGACGACCCAGTCGGGACGCTTGGTGAGATCGGCCCATGAGAACCGGTACGTATCCCAATCGACGAGGTTGGCAGCTTGGTCACGCTCGTGATCGCGATCGATGTCGCGGACCTTCGTGTGCCACCGCCTGCTGTCGACCTCGATGAGGATCCGCTCGGCGACATACGCACCATCGACGTGACTGTCGATCATCGGCGACGGATGCGGGAACTGGAGGACCGGGCGCGGCAGGCCACCCTGTCGAAGGACCCGGAGCATCAGTGATTCGGCACGGCTTTGCGGCGCGATGTAGCCCGGCTGACGGTCCTCGAGGATTACACGCATGAGCCGCACACCCTTGCGCCCTCGGGACGCGAGATCGTCGAACGTCGCGCAGTACTCGGGCAGCTTCGCTTTTCGGCTGGTGAGTGAGTCGTCGACGACGATCTCCATGCGTGATCGCCGGTAGATGGCCGCGAGGTCGATCGCAGTGCGGGCGACCGTCGTGACGCGCAGTCCCTCGATGAGCGTGATGTGTTCGGGATACAACCGACGCGACTGATGGACCGTGGCCAGTTGGTCGAGGCGAGTCCTGGCGTGCGGCACCAGCACGACGACGGGTCCAGGTCGGAACGTCGCAAGTCCATGCAGCGCGGCGGCCGCCTCATGTGAGATGACAGCGTCCGCTCCAGCAGCGAGCACGGCCACCCACAACGTTGTCATCCAGGTGCGTGGTGCTCCGGGGAGACGGAAGACATCTTCCGCTTCCCTGAACCAGCGCCGCGCGGCAAGCCGCCGTTCGGCAAGGCGCTCCGTCGCACCGCATGCAGCGGCTTGTTCGTACGAGAACGCGCCGTGCTGGCGCTCCGCGATCTGGGCGATGGCGAGATCGATATCGGTCCGAGTCATGGCCGAATCCCACCATCGCCCTATGACAACGTCCCGTTTTGGAGACCCAGACCACCGGAAACCGGGGTCGTGGCTCTCCAGAATGGAGGTTTTGGGGGTTTGGGGTTGGCGCGGGTGGCGGCGGTCAGTCGAGGAGGAGTCTTGTGGCGCTTTCGAGCTGTTGGTTGACGGTGGCGGCGTCGTTCCAGCCGTTGACCCAGTTGAGGAGCCACGAGAACCAGAGCTGACGCAGCGTGATGGCGATGCGCGCTCGCCGGACGGGATCGATGTCGCCCATCGTGTCGGCGAGCACGCTGTCGATCATCGCCATGATCTCGAGCTGACACTCCCGCACTGCGGGATCGGGCGCCGATGATGCGGTGATCAACGCAGCCGTGCGCTCGGGCTCGCTCGACGCCCCGCGCATGACGCGGCTGAGCAGATTCACGACGCGATCCGCCGGCGTGTCGCCGTCGGATGGGCGTTGCGCCAGCCGCTCGACCTGCGACTGCCACAGCTCCACTTGACATGCCGCGAGGAGATGATCCTTCGACGAGAAGTAGCGGTAGATCGTGCCGAGCGCGACCTGCGCTCGTGCGGCCACGTCACGCATCTGGACGGCGTCGTATCCGCCCTCCGCCGCGAGGGCCATCGCGGCGTCGATCACGCGACTCCGCCGCGCCGCCTGGTTCGGCGTGAGGGTCTCGCTAGGTATCGCCATCGTCCACGTGCAGATTGTCCACCTGCAGATCGTCACCGTGCGCGTCGCCCGGTGGAAGCGCGCCGACCACCTGTTCCCGTGCGACGGCGGTGTCGTCACGACAGAGCGCGAGCACTGCGTCGGCGACGACCGACGGCTCCATCATCCCCATGGCGTCGCGCGCCGCGTACGCCCAGTCGGCCCAGCGCGCCCCATCACCCGACTTCGGGAGCAGCGCGGTGTTCACCAAGCCTGGAAGTACGGCGTTGACCCGGATCCCCTCTTCCGCGAGCGGCGCGCACGCCTTCGTGAACATCGTGACGCCCGCCTTGGTCGCGGAGTAGATCGGGTCGACGGTCATCGGGTACAGCGACGCCATCGACGCGGTGTTCACGATCGCGCCGCCGCCTCGCTTACGGAGATACGGAATGGCGAGCTGCGTCCCCACGACGACACCACCGAGGTTGACGCTCATGACGCGCAACAGGGTTTCGGGCGTGATGTCGGGCCAGAGGGGCTCACCGCTCACGAGTCCGGCGTTGTTGTGCACGATGTCGACGCCGCCATACTCCGCGGCCGCAGCCTCGAACATCGCTTCGAGCGAACGCGGCTCGGTGACGTCGACTCGGGTGAACATGGCCGTGCCGCCCGCATCGTGGACCAGACCGACGGTCTCGTTTCCGCCAACTTCATCGATGTCGGCCACGACGACCGAGCACCCGGCCTTGGCAAAGGCCAGCGCCGTCGCCCGTCCGATCCCGGATCCAGCGCCCGTGACGATTGCGACCTTCCCGTCCAGTTCCACTATTCGGGTCGATTCCGCTGCATCTCCATCGCGGGAACTCTCGCATGGAACAAGAACGCGTTCCACTTCCTGACGGGCCGTCAGGGGGCCAGCAGGGCGGCGAGCTCCCGAAGCTCGGCGTCGAGACGGGTCGCCGTTGCGCGGTACGCGTACACGGGTTCGCCGTATGGGTCGTCGACCTCGTCGCCGGCCCGTCCGGGAACCCGCACCTCGGGCCGTCCCGCACCCACCAGTCGCACGTACTCGGCAGGCGTCTCTCGCTCCTGGCGGGGTCCCACTCGTTCAGCGAGCCGCACGAGCTCGCGCACGAGGAACGTTCGCTCCCACGCGTCAGGCACGAGCGCGACGACACGGCCAACGTGATCGCGGGTCATACCCAGGATCAGATCGGCGCCCTCGATGAGGTCGACGCTCAATGGGCGGGCACGATGCTCAGAGATGTCGAGCCCCATCTCCTCCATGACGGTCATCGCTTCGCCTGGCGGCGAGGCGTCCCACGACATCGTCCCCGCCGAATGGACCACGCACGACGCGCCCCGCTCGTGCAGGTGCGCGCGCAAGAGCGCCTCACCCATCGGCGACCGGCAGATGTTGCCTGTACACACCACCAACACGTTGATAACCGCGCATCGTAGAAGAGACGCAGCGCAGCCTTGGCCGGACGGCCGGGAAGGCGCAGCGGAGTCGACCAGTGGGGACGAGTCCCTACACTCACGCCCGATGACCGAGCCGACGACCGGACCGTTGGACGGCGTGCGCGTCGTCGAGCTCGGCGTGTGGGTGGCCGGACCTGCGGCGGGCGGCGTGCTCGCCGACTGGGGCGCCGACGTGATCAAGGTCGAGCCACCGACGGGTGACCCGGCCCGCGGCTTCGCCAAGATGCTCGGCGGCGATGTGCCGTTCAACCCTCCATTCGAGCTCGACAACCGCTCGAAGCGCAGCATCGTCATCGACTTCGCCACACCCGACGGCATCGCCCTGGCCCATGAGCTGCTCGCCAACGCCGACGTGTTCCTCACGAACATCCGCCTCGACGCACTCGAACGCCTCGAGCTCGATCCCGACCGCCTGCGAGCGCACTACCCGCGGCTCGTCTACGGGATCATCACCGGATACGGCACAACCGGCCCCGATCGCGATCGCGCCGCGTACGACATCAGCGCGTTCTGGGCCCGCAGCGGGGTCGCCGGACTGTTGACGCGCTCCGGTGAGGACCCACCGTTCCAGCGCGGCGGGATGGGCGACCACGGCGCGGGCATGACTCTGGCCGGCGGCATCAGCGCGGCACTTCTCGCTCGCGAGCGCACCGGTGAAGGCCAGCTCGTCGCGACGTCACTCCTCCGACACGGCATGTACACGATCGCGTTCGACCTCAACATGGCGTTGCGCTTCGGTGTACCACTCGCAGTCGCGAATCGATCGCAGATGACGAACCCCGCCATCAACTGCTACCAGGACCGCGACGGTCGTTGGTTTTGGCTCGTCGGATTGGAGGGCCAGCGGCATTGGCCCGACATCTGCCGCGCCGTAGGGCACCCGGAGTGGATCGACGATGAGCGCTTTCGCGATGAGGACGGCCGGCGCGCGAACACGCGCGACCTCATTCCGATGCTCGACGAGATCTTCGCCTCACGATCACGCGAAGAGTGGTCCGAGATCTTCGACCGCGAAGACGTGTGGTGGGCACCCGTGCAGTCCACCGAAGAGGTCCTCGCCGACCCGCAGGTCCACGCGGCCGGCGGGTTTGTGGAGGTACCCGAGGGTGACAGCACCGTCACGATGATCAACTCATCGGTCGACTTCCACGGCACACCCGGCGGCCCGCGTGCGATGCCGCCCGAGCTCGGCGAGCACACAACCGAGATCCTGCGCGAGCTCGGCCGCGACGACGGGGCAATCGCCGACCTACGTGCTCGCGGGGTTGTCTCCTAGTCGCCTCGTCAACTCGTCGGCGTTCGGTTCCGTCGCCCAGAACGCGCCCCAGGTCGGCGATGCCTCGGGCAGCTCGTACTTGCCGATCTTGTCATCAGGCCAAGTGGCCGCAGGCAGCCCGATGGGCGATGTTCCCACCTCACGCGCATGCCACAGCAGGTGGCGTCGGCGGGTGAAGTACCAGTGACCGGCCCGCCGCTCGTACGAGTCGCGGTACTGGATGGCCTGCACGATCCACCGGTCGCCGATCTGCACCTCACCTCGGCAATAGACGATGCCCTCGGCATGGTCGTCGTCGACGAGGTCGATCGCGTGCGTACCCGTGTTGAGGATCGTTACCCCCACGTCGCGCAGCGAGCGGTCGAAGTACCTACGGAGCGCGTCGCGGCCGCGCTGATCTCGACCGACCTTCACGTCGTCTGCGAACAGCGCCACCAGCGCGTCCACATCCCGCGAGTCGACGGCCACCGCATATCGAGCAACGAGCTGACGGATCTCCTCGTAGGCAATGAGCTGGTCGACGCGGTCACCGCCATGATCACTGGTCATCGCAGCAGATGCTCGCGCACGAGGGCTTCGGCCCGATCGAGGTCTTCGTGCAGGAAGAAGTGGCCACCGTCGACGAGGACGATCGGCGCGCCGGCTTGTGCTGCTTGCGCCTCGAACCACGGAGTCGGGAGGTTCGACGACTTCCCGGCGAGCACGACCGCCGGACACGACAGGTGCGCGAGGTGGCTCGACGCGGCCCTGGCCCCTTCCTCGTCGGCAGCAACCTCGAACATCGTCGCTTCAGCCTCGGGCGGGCAGGCGAGCTCCACCTGCCCATCGGGCCGATCCAAAAACCCCCACCGGACGTACGCGTCGAGGAACGCCGGGTCGATCTCGTTCAGCGGTGCCTTCGATGCATAGGTGGCGCGCGCCGTCGCCCGATCGGGCCACACCGGCCGCCGCTTGCGCGCCGCGTTCGCCATGTAGTTCTCCGCGCCGACGCCGGATGTCCCCGGCCGCTCGACATCGTGCAAGTCAAATGCGATCGCCTCACACAGCACGAGTCGGCGAGTTGCGCCCGGGCGCGCTTGGTCCACGAGCACAGCGACTCCCCCACCCCCAGACTCGCCGAGTGCGACCCACTCGTTCACGCCGAGGTGGTCGAGCACGGCCAACACGTCTTGGGCCATCTGACTGAACGCGAACTTGTGCGCCGCGTCGGGCGCGTCGGTGCCTCCGTGGCCTCGCAAGTCGACCCCAATTGGGCGGTACGTGTCGCGCAACCGCCGCGCGAGTGGATCGAAGAAGCCCGCGCAGAACCCTGTGGGGTGCAGCAAAAGGAGTGGCTCGCCATTTCCGCCCCAGTCGAGCGAAGCGATCCGCAGGCCGTCGTGCTCGACGACAACCGGCTCGGGATCGCCGCTCACGGGATCGCGCGTCAGACGACGACCGGCTCGTCGGCGAGGATCTTCCCGAGCTTCAACAGCTGCGGCGTGGATCCGCCGAGGCTCAGCTCG
>CAMDCC010000039.1 GCA_945889545.1 Bifidobacterium breve
GGGGTGGACTGGAGATCTACCAGCGACACGTTCGCACGGTTAAAGGCTTCGTAGTAGCCGGTGAAGAAGGGAGGACGCTTCTCTCCGAAGCGATGGTCCTTGGGGACCAGCATCGCGGCGGTCGCCGGGTCCTCGACGAGGTCACGAACCTTCTCGGCGACGAATTCGCACCATTCGGCGTTCGCGGTCTCGTCCATCAGCACGTCGGTGTAGTTGCTGGTGAGCTTCGAGAACCCGGGGCTGCTCCACATCTTCTCGTAGAACGCCCAACGCTCCTTTTTCGAGTCGTCGAAGGTGGCGCGATCGTGCGGCATGTGCAAGAAGCCGGCCACTGACGTGTTCAGTGTCTCGCGGATCGACGCGAAGTCAGCTCGCAGCGATGCTTGCTCCGAGTCGGTGATCAACGAGTTGTTGAGGGGCGTGCACCAGTTGGGCGTGCGTTGGTACACGGTCAGTGAAGCCACCTCGTTGGCGATCACCGGCACGATCTGCACGCCGCTCGACCCCGTTCCGACGACGGCAACGTGCTTCCCTCTGAAGTCGACCGCCGTCGATGGCCACAGACCGGTGTGGTGCTGCTCGCCGCGAAACGCGTCGCGTCCCTGCACCTCGGGGAAGAACGGGATCGAGAGCACACCGGTCGCGGCGATGAGGAACTGGGCGCGACAGCGCGTGCCGTCGCCGCCGGTGACGTCCCATATGCCCGATGATTCGTCGTACACGGCCGACGTCACGCGGGCATCGAACTGGATGTGGCGCCGCAGATCGAATTTGTCGACCACGTGGTTCAGGTAGCGCTCGATCTCGGGCTGGTGGGCGAAGAGCTCCTGCCACTCCCACTCGTCGAACAGCTCCTCGGAGAAGAGGTACGCGTACGTGTAGCTCTCCGAGTCGAACTGCGCGCCGGGGTAGCGGTTCCAATACCAGGTGCCTCCTACGCCACCACCGGCCTCGAGGAGTCGGGCGGTGAACCCCTCTTCGAGGGCGCGGTACAGCTGGTAGATGCCGGAGATGCCGGCGCCCACGACCAGCACGTCGATATCGGGCGAGGTGTTGGTGGGTTCCATGGCGGGGCGGATTGTACCGACCGGTTCGTATACCGTTTCCGCCGTGGCGATCGTGGAGAAGAAGAGGTCGGCGCTCCCGACGCCGTATGCGATGGACCCCGGGTTCCCGGACCGGGTCCCCAAGGAGCGCTATTTCGACCCGGACTTCTACGAGCTGGAGTGCGAGCAGCTGTGGCCGCGGGTCTGGCAGATGGCATGCCGGCTCGAAGAGATCCCGGAGGCGAACGACTTCACGACCTACGAGTTCCTCGATCAGTCGATCGTCGTGGTGCGGACTGAAGACATGGGTGCGACTGCGTTCCAGAACGCCTGCCGCCACCGTGGCGTCCAGATCGTGCAGGGCCAGGGAACGTGCGAGCGCGGCTTCCAATGCCCGTTCCACGGGTGGCGCTATGGGCCGGACGGCATGAACGCCGGCGTCACGCAGAAGCGAACGTTCGCCGAGCACAACCTCGCGCCGGACGACATCAATCTCGTGCCGGTGCGATGCGAGGTGTGGGGTGGAAGCGCGTGGATCAACCTCGACCCCGACGCCCCGCCCTTGCGTGAGAGCTTCGAGCCAGCGGCGAGCATGCTCGAGGCTTGGAAGATCGAGTCGTTGCGGACCGAGCTGTGGTTCGCGGCCCGGCTCCCCGTGAACTGGAAGCTCGCCATCGAGGCGTTCGTCGAGATGTACCACGTGGTGCAGACGCACCCGCAGCTCATCATCCCGACACGATTCGGGAAGACCGACGATGCGGATTTCGACGCTCGCGCATTCATCGAGGCCGACATCCAGTATCTGCGCGCGATGAGTGAGGGCATGGCCGGCATGTGCCACGCGAACGACGTGGCCGTCGCCGAGGGCCTGCGCGACATCGAGCTTCCCGCGGACCCCACGGAGGCGAAGGCAACATGGAACCGCACGTTGAACGACGCGGTCATGAGCTGGCATCAGAACCGAGGTTCGGACGTGCCCGACCTCAACGACCTCGACGCGCGAGGGATCAACCTCACGTTCTTCCACTGCTTCCCGCACTACTTCGTGCTGCCGATGTACAGCAGCGCGTCGCAGTACCGCTTCCGCCCGCTGGGTCCGGAGGAGACGCTGATGGAGATCATGTCGCTCACCCGGTTTCCGGAGGGCGACGAGCGGGGAAAGCCCACAGCGCCCGAGGCGTGGGGAGCCGACGATCCACGGTGGCCACCGATCCCCGCCCAAGACTTTTCGAACCTGCCACGCCAACAGCAGGGTCTGCACGCCAAGGGCTTCGAGTACATGCGCCTGTCCGCCGGGCTCGAGGGGCACGTCTCGAACTTCGAGCGGACCATCGACGGCTACCTCGCCGGTCTGCCGCACGAGCAGCTGCTCCCGGCGCAGCGGGCGGTCAACGTGTATCCGTTCGACAAGCCGATCGCCGACCTGGGATTCTAAGAGAGGCCGGCTTCTGAGAGGGCTGCCCACATGAGCACGACAACGACCTTCGCAGAGGTGGCCGAGGGCGTCCGCGCCACGATCGCCGCGTACGCCCAAGCTCTGGACGACGGTCGGACCGACGACGTTGTCGCCACCTTCTGCCCCGACGCCGTCTGCGAGATCCCGGGCATGGGCACGTTTGAAGGGCTCGACGCCATCCGCGAGGCCTTCTCCGGATGGAAGCCGCGGCGGCCCCAGCGCCACCTGGTGATGAACACGCTCGTCACCGACTGGAACGACCGCGAAGCCACCGCGATCAGCGATCTGGTCTTCCTCCTTCAGGGTGATTCCGGCTGGGCGATCCAGATGGTGGGCCGGTATCACGACACCCTCCGCAACGTCGACGGCACCTGGCGATTCCACCATCGGGCGGCCACGTTCGTGACGTAGCAGTCGCGAGCTGACCAGTTCACGCCCAGGGTTGTGCGCGAGCCTGGGTGGATGACTGACATCCCAACCCGAACGCCCAGCGGCGCCCGCAACCAATCAACACCCAAGTTCGCGGGATCGCGCGGCATCGTGCGCATCGTGGTCGCAGCGATTGTTGCCGCGGTGCTCGTTGGTGGTGCTGGCATCTGGTACTTCGTGTTCCGCGACACTGCGCCCGAGAAGGCCAACATCCGTTCGGCAACCAAGTCGGTCGACAAGCCCGCAAAGGACACGCCGACCGACACGTCGACCGATACGTCAACCAGCCTCGACGGCACCTGGGTGGTCGATACCAGCATTGGCAGCTTCGATGTGGACGCCGAGGACTACTCGAGCGCATGGCTCGGCTATCGCGTCCAGGAAGAGCTTGCCGGCATCGGTGCGAAGACCGCCTTCGGTCGAACACCCGAAGTCAGCGGCACGATGACCATCGTTGGCACGACCCTGACCGCCGTGGAGATCGAGGGCGATCTCACTGCGCTGCAAAGTGACGAGAGTCGACGTGACGGCTCGTTGAGCCGGCAGTCGATCGAGACGTCGCAGTTTCCGACGGCCAAGTTCGTGCTCACGGAGCCGATCGACTTTGGCGACGGGGCCGGGGGCCAGACCGTGAGCGTTGACGCTGTGGGTGAGCTCACGATCCATGGCGTCACCAACGCCGTGACGATCGCGCTCGAAGCGAGTCTCAAGAACGGCACCATCGTCGTGACTGGATCGATCGACATCGTCTTCGCCGACTACGACATCGAGAAGCCAACGTCGGTGATCGTGATCTCGGTGGAAGACCACGGCGTGATGGAGCTCCAACTCTTTTTCTCTCGGCAGTAGAACCGAGCAAGACCGGGGCCTTCATCGACCGGTACCTGGGGCTTGATGCTGGGGCTTGATGCTGGGGCTTGATGCTGGGACTTGACGCGCGACGCGAACAGGTGTTCGATACCCCCCCGAACCGGTGTTCGCCGGAGCGGGTGTTCCCCTCATCGGTGATGAGGGGCAAGGGAGGTAGGTCTCGATGGGTGTCATGCGAATCGTGGATTCGACGGGCGACAGCTCGGTCACGTGGGCGATCGACGACCCCGTGAGCGTGGCCGAAGCCGAAGCGGTGTTCGCCCGGCTGGCGGGGGAGCGCAAGATCCCCTTCGCGCGCACTTCCGGCGCACCGGCGTCCGACGCCGAGCGCATCCGCGCGTTCGATCCCGCACTCGAGGAGATCGTCTGGGTTCGCCCGATCGCGGGCGGCTGACGGGCGCGTGCTCGGTCTCCCCGCGATCGAATCGATCGACGACCTGGCCGACGGCCGTCAGCTCCTCGTCCTCCATGGCGGGGGAGAGATCGTGGTCGGGACGGCCCGGCCGTATCCCCATCCCGTCGCAGGCTGTGAGTGGCTCTCGGCGCGACCGCGTGTCCACCGAGCTCCACGCGCGGTCCTGCCGCCCCGCCCGGATCGCCCAGCCGCGACTGCACGCGCCGAGGCACTGCTCGAATCGCTGCTCCAGCCGGTGCAACTCGCCGACTGGCGAACAACTCGACACTTCTGGGTCGACACCCCGCGCGGCCCGGTCCTGCTCGGCGATCTCTACGCGCTCGTGCACCAGCCCAACAGCGAGCCTGGCATCGAACGCGTCCTTTGCGTGGTGCCGGATCGCCACACCGAGCTACCTCGGGCCGACATCTGGGTGAACTTGCTGCTCGTGCTCGCGGTTGAGCCTGACGCGTTCTTCCGCGTGGCGATCCAGCGCGGACTCCGGGTCAGGCGCGCCTAGCTGCTGTTCGGAATCAGGAGGCGAGGGGTCATCGGCGTCTCGTGCACCTCGCCGTCGATCAGTGCGACGCGGTATGCGCTGGCGGCGGCGTGGGTGCTGACGGCTTCGAACTAGAGATCGCGCTCGCCGTTCGGCGAGGGCGGTCGAGTCTCGCCAATGCGGCCGATCGGCCACGCGCCGTTCCGATGGAAGTGCGACGGATTCGGGGTGCTCGTCGATGGCCGCTGTGTTACCGGCGTTGGCGTGCTGTGCTTGCGCTTCGACATCACGTTCCCTCCAGAACCAGGTTAGCCACGAGCGCGATCACCTCGATGACGAAGAGCGAGAACGCCCACGATTGGACCCGCCAGAGTCGATCAAGCGTCCGCTCGTTGATCTCGTAGTTATCGGCAGCGTGGATCGCCAGTTCGCGCATCACGAAGTCCGGATCGGGCTGCGGCGATGGATCGACATAGTCGGTGACGAGTCTGTGGCCGTCGAAGCGCAACGGGAAGTCCACAGATCGATAGACAAGCACGGTGAGGACTGCGATGACCGTGAAGGCTGCGGCGGCAACCCAGAAGGCGGGACTGCGCCCCCTTGTCTGCGCGCCCAGGAACGCAGCCGCGATGCCCGCAGCCGTCACGACGATGCTCAAGTGCCCCGGACACTCGACAAGTCCTGGGCTTGCCCATCGAGCGAACGCATGGCTTCCCGATACGCGAACTCAGCTAGTGACGGCATGCCTGAAAGACGGGCTGTGACAGCATCCGTGACTGAATGTTCAGCGTGCCGCTTGCTCATCCCTTGCTCATCCACGGGGCGGCACTCGACGGAACCGTTCGGACGGGTTCGCTCTGACTACGTGTCAGGTGCGACGTCCGGGGCGCCTAGCTGCTGTTCGGAATCAGGAGGCGCGGGGTTATCGGTGTCTCGTGCACCTCTCCATCGATCAGTGCGACGCGGTATGCACTGGCGGCAGCGTGTGTGCACACGGCCTCGGCCAGTTCGGTACCAACGAAATGGAGTCCGACTCCGTTGTCGGCCGCGAGTCCGTCGGGGAGCGATCCGTTCTTCACGAACTCGTGGTACGCGGGGCGGCGCTTCACTTCACCGTCGTAGTGCGGCGAGAAGCTCCCCGGGATGAATCCGAGACCATCGCGCAACGCGGCGAGGTCGAGGCCAAACGAGTCGGTGGTACCGCCTTCGAACCAGCACAGCCCACCCGCGCTCACACCGCACAGCACGATCCCTGCTTCCCATGCGGCGCGCAGGATCTCGTCCACGCCATGCAAACGCCAGACGGCGAGCATGTTCGCGGTGTTGCCGCCCCCCACGTGGATCACGTCTTGGTCGAGCAGGAACGTGCGGAGGTCGTCGACGGTTCGAGTGAACAGCTCGAGGTGCGTGGGTACACAGTCCTTCTCGTTGAAGGCGCTGTAGAACTGCGCGATGTACGGATCCGAGTCGCCGGTCGCGGTGGGCACGAAGCACACCTTTGGCCGCTTCGCGCGCGCGAGTCCGAGTACGTAGTCGTCCAGGGCGCGACCCTGAGGACCAGACGCGAAGCCGCCGCCGCCCATCGCCACGATGTGTTGTTCAGCCACAGTGCATCATCCGGTGCATCATCCGGTGCATCATCCGGCGAGACTCAACCCGGCAGCGAACGCGCCGCCCAGCTCCGTGCATGCAACCAGGTCGTCGGCGGTTGGGTCGTTCAGCACGGCGACCGGTGCTTGGGCCAACCGCCACTGGAGACCGGTCGTGATCTTCTCGATTGCGGCGCGCGCTCCGTCGGTGTCGTTGTTGCCGTGAAGGTACATCCCGAAGGGCCGACCGATCGTCGCGTCGAGGCACGGGTAGTAGATCTGATCGAAGAAGTGCTTGAGCGCACCCGACATGTACCCGAGGTTGGCCGGGGTTCCCAGTAGGTAGCCGTCGGCCTCGAGCACGTCGACCGCAGTCGCGGCCAGAGCGGGGCGGGTCACCACCTCTACGCCCGCGATCTGTGAGTCCTTGGCTCCGGCGAGCACCGCGTCGAACATCGCATGGACCCCCGGCGACGGTGTGTGGTGAACGATCAGCAGGCGAGGCATCAGCCGGGTGGCACCTCTCCGCGGTCAGCAGTAGGGGCGTGCGAGCGTGAGCAGGAAGTCGCTTCCCGAGTCGGTCCATGTCTCTTCCACGACGAAGCCGCTGTCGCCGAGCTCGTTCCGTATGCGTTCGGGGGTGAACTTGGCCGAGATCTCAGTGAGGAGGTCTTCGCCAGCCTCGAACACGACCTCGAGATCGAGCGCGCCAATAGTGGCGCGCTGGGCGAATCGCGATCGAAGGCGCATCTCGATCCACTGCTCGTCGTCGTTCCAAGCCGCGACGTGGTCAAACGCCTCAGGATCGAAGGTGGCATCGAGCTCACGGTTCAAGACGTACAGCACATTGCGGTTGAATTCCGCGGTCACTCCTTGCGCATCGTCGTAGGCCGCGAGCAGGCGCCGAGGGTCCTTGACGAGGTCGGTGCCGAGGAGCAGCCATTCGTTGTGCGCCATGGCGGCGTCGAGGTCGACGAAGAACCGATGTCGTTGCGCGGGTGTGAGGTTGCCAATGGTGCTCCCAAGGAAGGCGACCAGTCGACGTCCGTCACGAGGAAGGTCGCCCACGTGACGTTGAAAGTCGCCGACCACAGCGTGCACGGCGACGTCATAGGTGTTGGCGATCGCTACCGCCGCGTCCCGCAACGTCTCTTCGCTGATGTCGAACGGCACGAACCGTTGCAGCGCACTGGAGCGGGTCATCGCATCCAGCAACAGTCGGGTCTTCTCTGAGGTTCCCGATCCGATCTCGACGAGTACGTCTGCGCCCGCGCGAATCGCGATCTCATCGGCATTGGCCGCGAGGATCGAGTGTTCGGCTCTGGTCACGTAGTACTCGGGGAGGCGCGTGATCTCGTCGAACAGGCGACTGCCACGCTCGTCGTAGAACCACACGGGGGGTAGCGACTTTGGCGTGGCCGTGAGTCCGGCGCGCACGTCGGATGTCAGCGCCGACATGCGGTCGGTCGGCGCGACGTGGACGTCGATGGTCGGAATCGATGTCACCGCTTCACGGCCTCAGTGAGGTCGCGGGCCAACCGGACACCGGAGAACAACCAGCGGGCGCTTGGAGGGAAGAAGTTGCGATACGTCGCGCGCATGTGGTCAGGAGGCGTCACACAGGATCCGCCCCGCAGCGCGTGTTGGTTGACCATGAACTTGCCGTTGTACTCGCCGACGGCACCCGGAGCCGCACGAAAGCCGGGATACGGGAGATACGCGGAGCCGGTCCACTCCCACACATCTCCGAAGAGGCCGAGGTCGCCGTCGAGCGATGATCGAGGATGGAGCACCTCGATGTCGAAGAACCGCCCTGATGGCGAGGACGCACTCGCCACCACCTCCCACTCGGCTTCGGTCGGCAATCGCGCTCCGGTCCAACGCGCGAATGCGTCCGCCTCGTAGTAGCTCACATGACACACCGGGTGCGCGAGTTCGAGCGTGCGCGGACCGGACAACGTGTACTCGCTCCAATCGTCGCCGTCTCGTCGCCAGTAGAGAGGTGCGGTCCAGCCTTCGGATTGCGCCAACGCCCAACCGTCGGAGAGCCACAAGTCGGCACGCTGGTATCCGTCATCTTCGATGAACGCCAGCCATTCGCCGCACGACACCGGCCGGTCGGCGAGCGCGAAAGGCTCGAGGAACAGGCGGTGGCGGGGACTCTCGTTGTCGAACGCAAAGCCGGAGCCGCGGTGGCCGATCTCTGCGAGACCACCCTCATGCGCGACCCACCCGAGTCGTCGGGCACTCGACTGGGCGGTCGTGGATCGGAGATACGTGGGTTCGAGCGGGTTCGCCGACAGCACGTGCTTGATGTCCATCAGCAGCAACTCCTGGTGCTGCTGCTCGTGCTGCAGGCCAAGCTCCAAGAGTGCGATCACGTCGGGCGCAACTGAGCCGGTCAGGAAATCGGCCATCGCTCGATCGACGTGCTCGCGATACGCGGCGATCTCGGCAACGCCGGGACGCGAGAGCAATCCGCGACGATCGCGGGGGTGACGGCTGCCAACGGTCTCGTAGTACGAGTTGAACAGGTAGCTGAATTGCGGGTGGAAGACGTCGTATCGGTCGACATTCGGTGTGAGTACGAACGTCTCGAAGAACCACGTCGTGTGCGCCAGGTGCCATTTGGTCGGGCTCACGTCGGGCATCGACTGGATCGTCTGGTCTTCCGCTGAGAGCGGGGAGGCGAGCGTGTCGGTGAGTGCTCGCACTCGCTGGTAGTCGCTGCCCAGTTCGGCCGCGGGCGAGTTGGTGCGGGGCGTCGTGGTTGTCATCGGTGCTACCCGAGGCCAAAGCGCGACGCGACCCAGTCGTCGTTGCGCCACGAGTTCATCCACACGCGGATGCTGCTGGCCCGCCGCGACGTCCTGACCTGGTCGCCACGCGAATACCGCGTTCGTATCTTCCGGCTTCTCGTCATGGCAAGAAATCTAGGGTGTCCACGCGCGGAGATCGGGTCGCCAGGTCGGGAAGTCCCGAATTCTGGCCCTTTTTGGCCGAACCGTCGCTTCCAGCAAGCGAGGCATCAGCTCGGGCGGTGGGTTCGTGGATCGAGATCTTGGTCTTCGTCAGATGGTGACGACGGAACGCAGCACTTCGCCGCGCTCCATCTTGTGGAACGCGTCTTCGACGCCATCGAGGGAGATGGTCTCCGACACGAAGCGGTCGAGGTCGAAGCGGCCCTGGAGGTAGAGGTCGATCAGGAGCGGGAAGTCGCGGCTCGGCAGGCAGTCGCCGTACCACGATGGGCGCAGCGCGCCCCCGCGGCCGAAGAAGTCGATCATCGGGATGGCCGGGAGCGCCATGTCGGGGGTGGGCACACCGACTTGTACGACGGTGCCGGCCAGGTCCCGCGCGTAGAACGCTTGCTCGAGCACTTCGGGGCGACCCACTGCTTCGATGCACACGTCGGCGCCGTTGCCGTCGGTGAGCGCTCGGATCCGTTCGACGGGGTCCTCCTTCGACGCGTCGACGGTGTGTGTGGCGCCGAAGTCGGTGGCCCACTCGAGCTTCCTGGGGTCGAGGTCGACGGCGATGACCGTGCGGGCACCCACGAGGCGCGCGGCGGCGATCGCTGCGTTCCCGACTCCGCCACATCCGAACACGGCGACGGTGTCGTCGCGTTGCACGCCACCGGTGTTCACGGCCGCGCCGTACCCGGCCATCACACCGCAGCCGAGAAGTCCGGCAGCCTCTGGGCGCGCGCGCGGATCGACCTTGGTTGCCTGGCCTGCGGCCACGAGGGTCTTCTCGGCGAAGGCTCCGATGCCGAGCGCGGGAGAGAGCGGCGTGCCGTCGGCAAGCGTCATCTTCTGGGTCGCGTTGTGTGTGGCAAAGCAGTACCAGGGCCGGCCGCGGCGACAAGCCCGGCATTCGCCGCAGACCGCTCGCCAGTTGAGAATGACGAAGTCGCCGGGCGCGACGCCGGTGACGTCGGGGCCGACTGCCTCGACCACTCCGGCAGCCTCGTGGCCGAGGAGGTATGGGTAGTCGTCGCCGATGCCGCCGTCGCGGTAATGCAGATCGGTGTGGCAGACGCCGCACGCCTGCACGCCGACCAGCGCCTCACCCGGGCCGGGGTCGGGGACCAGCACGGTCTCGACGGAGACCGGTTCACCCTTCGCGCGGGCAACAACACCGCGAACTTCATGCGCCATTGGCCGGGGAGGCTAACCCGTCAGAGGTCGTAGACCTTGGTGAACTCGGTGGCTTGCCGCTCGCGCAGACCCAACACGCGCGGCGTGAGCGGGTCGGCGGCGCGTTCGGCCACGCCGAGCACCGCGCCGTACACGAGATTCGGACCCCACAGAGCGACACCCGCGGGCCCGACATCGCGAAAGCTCCCGTGACGATGCAGGTGGCGCCCGAACGCCCGCCACGCCGCTTGCAATCGCTTCCCCGCGTCGGTGAGTCGATAGCCCGAGGTACGAGCCACCAGATGCGGCGCGCCGTTGGCGAGGAGGATCGATCCGACGAACACCGGGATGCGCTCGAAGAAGAGGAGCGAGGCGCCCGTCGCCGTGAAGATCATGACGAGCATCAAGGCCACGAAGGGGATCCGGGTCTCGATGAGGCCGGCTGTGGTGGCACGGCTGCGGGCGTCGCTGCGGAACTCGGACCACCAGCCGATGCGCTCGTTCCAGATCGGCGGTCCGATGACGTCGCCGCCGGGCTGTTCGATCTTGCGGAGCTCCGCGAGGACAAGGTTCTCGCCGCCGTGCTCGCCGCGTGCATCGGACGTGATCTGCACGACAACCTTCTCCCCGTACTCGCCGATCGAGATGACCTTGCGCTGGGCGAGCTCGAGGACGGTGCCGTCCACCGCGCGCGGGTCGGGGCTCCCGTCGCCGATGATTGTGGCGACGACGGCTGGGTCATGGGTGCTCGGCGGTTCGGGCAGCTCGTCGGGCACGTCGACCGTGACGTCGTCGCGGAACCGCTGCCGTCGGAGCATGACGACGATGAACAGGATCCATGCCGGGATCACGAGGAGGGCTGCGATCACCGTGAGGAGGGTGTTCGAGGAACCGACGTCGGGGATCGGTGGGATCACCGTGAAGCCGGCGACGATCATTGCCGCGCCGACGAAGGTGAAGAGCCACGCGACCGGCGCCGGGAGTGGGTTGCTCGACACGGTCACAGTCACCGGCACCGCGTGAGCGTATGCCTGACCCGTAGCATCGGCCCGTAGCATCGGGTGGCCCGCGAGCGAACGTCTGCGAGGCGGGTATCCCGACTCGCAGAGAGGGGGCCAGTGGTGAGGGAATCACAGCGCAACGAACCATACGAAGAGCCGCCGCACGACCAGATCGCCGGGATCAGTCGGATGCATGTGCAGGCGATGGAAGCGGGGATCGACGAGGCGTGGGCGGGAGCGGGCATGCACCAGCTCCTGTTGCGCACGATCGGACGCAAGTCGGGGAACGAGCACAAGGTCGCGCTTCCGTACTGGGTCGACGACACCGGGGCAAAGATCGTGGTGGCGTCGTACGCGGGCAACGCGACCCACCCGCACTGGTATCTCAACCTCGCCGACCGCGATGCGAATCCCGAGGTGCTGGTCCGCACCCGTGACGGTTCACATTGGGCGGAGCCTGAGGTGCTCGACGGCGACGAATATTCGCGCACGTGGGACGCGCTCACGACCGACCGCGAGTTCTACCGCGAGTACCAGACGCGCACCGACCGGAGGATTCCGCTCGTGCGACTCGTCGAGCGTCGCCCCGCCTGATCGGCAGCGCACGGGAGCGCGAAGGCGGCCGTGGCCCGGGGGGACCACGGCCGCTCGACGCGGGGCGGGGAGGACTTACGAAGCGTCGCTGTCGGACGGGGGGGCGTCCGGAAGGTCGATGCCGCAGGTCTCCGCAGCCGCCCGGAAGGCAGCCTTCTGCTCGTCGGTGGGCGGAACGCGCTCACCGTCTTCGCCGCGTGCCGGCTTCTCGATGCCCTGCTCTTCGAGGCAGGACTTCTGCTCGTCAGTCAGCTTCGGTCCGTGGGGTCGAACGGCCGGGAGGTCGATGTTGCAGGCCTCGGCGGCGGCACGGAAGGCAGCCTTCTGCTCGTCGGTGGGTGCAACGCGCTCACCACTTCGCTTTGCCACGCCCTGCTCTTCGAGACAAGCCTTCTGCTCGTCGGTGAGCTGGGGACGCCGACGGCCCTCGGCTGCTGGGGCTTCGCTGGTGTCGCTCTCTTGCGCGAACGCTGCCGGCGCGAGTGCGCCGACGAGCGCCGTGCTCATGACCATCGCCGCGGCAAACCTGCCAATCCGACGAGTGGTTCGTGGTGCCAAGGTGTTCATCGCTCGTGTTCCTCTCGTTCAGGGGGTCGTTCAGGGGGTCGTTCAGGGGGTCGTTCGGGGGCAAGGCGCACTCTGCAGTGCGTACCTGAAGGCACCCTGAAGCGATCGAAACCCGTTCTCAGCGTGGTCACAGGGACCTGAGCGCCCCCAGCCCAGGCAGGGAAGAGCGTGAATGGGCTAGCTGAGGCCGCGTGCGTCCTGCTTGAGGGCCGTATCGACGCACAGCGCGGCGGCGACAACGAGGCTCAGGAGCGGGTCCTCCATCGGCTCGTTGATCTCGATGACGTAGTTGTCGGCGGTGGTGAACGCAGCCTTGGCGAGACCTACCCACTTCTTGGTGATCCGAGCGACCTCCTTGCCGCTCGCGTCCTGAATGTTGAAGTTCCACGCCCGCCAGTTCTCGGCATTGATGGAACCCACGGTCTGGCCGCCGGCTTCGAGTGAGAAGCGAATCTTGCCGAACACGTTCGCTTGCTTGACCTGCCCGACCTCGCTGCCATCGGGTCGGGTGAGCAAGAAGCTCGACTTGACGAACTTGCGCGGGCGCGTGAGCACGAGCACCGCCTTCTCGTCGGCGTCGCGAATCTCGTACGTGTGCGTCATGAACTGGTCGAGGCTGCTGACGAACCGGGCGATCTTCTTTGCCGTGCTTTGACCGACCTGGGCAACCGCTCCGATCTGGTTGCCCTCTTGATCGAGCACCTTGTACTCGTTGACCATCTCGAGCAGCTTGGCCTTCTGGTTCACAACGAGGATCTTCTCGGTGAAGAGCTTCGGGCGGTCGGTCATGTGCTGGTCGGTCATGTGCTGGCCTCCGATGCGTTTGGGATGGGGACTTCGAGGTTGTAGAGGCGAGCGCAGTTGCGCCACAGGATGTCGTCGCGCACCGAGGGCGTGAGCCGGCTGGTGTGCTCGGCCACGACGGCTTGCGAGTGTGGCCACGTCGAGTCGCTGTGCGGATGGTCGTTCGCCCACATGAGTCGTTCGTGGTTCAACAAGTCGGTGACCCGGAACGCGACGAGGTCGTCCTGGAAGGTCACGTACACGTTCTCGCGGAAGTACTCGCTCGGTATCCGCGTGAGATCGGCGTCGGCGCTCAGCCAGTTGCGGTGACGGTCGAACGCATGATCAGCGCGGTACATCCAGTGCGGAACCCAGCCTGCGTCGGCCTCCACACACACGACGCGCAGCTCGGGATGACGCTCGAAGACGCCGCCGAAGATCAGCGTGCCGATGATGTCCTGGCAACCACGGATGATGCCGAGGAAGCTGTTCATCTTCGGTCCCCGGAACTTTCCGCCGGTCATCTCGTCGAGGCCGGTGGTGAGGATATGGAACGACAACGGCATGTCGAGCTCGACCGCGGCGCGCCAGAGCGGGTCCCAACGGTGGTCGTCGTAGTCGCCGTCGGCATGACATCCGGCGTACCCGGGCAACATCGCGCCGCGCAGCCCGAGCTCGGTGATGTGTTGGAGGTCGTCGACGCCCTCCTCGACGCTGCGGAGCGCGGTCTGGCCAAGCCCAACGAGTCGTTCGGGTGCATGGCTCTGGAACTCCGTGATCCAAAGGTTGTACGCGTCGAAGCACGCCTTCTTGAAGTCGACGTCGGGATGGTTGCAGAGGAGCATCCCGACCGAGGGGTACAGGATCTCGGTGCTCACGCCGTCGCGGTCTTGCTCGGTGAGTCGGGCCGCGGGATCCCAGCCACCCGGGTGCAGCTCATCCCAGCCCACGAACATGAACGGGTGGATCGACTCTGCCGGACGGCCCGCGGCGGCGATCATCCCGTACGGGATGCGGCTGCGACCGTTGTCGATGTCCATGACCGCGCCCATCGTCTCGTCGGTGGCCCCGACGGGCGCGCGGTCTCGGAACTTCGGGTCGATGCGGTCGGTGTAGCAATCACCTGGCTCCGTGATGTGCGAGTCGGCCGAGATCGTGAACAGCGCCATAAAGCCAAACCCTTCCCGCTCTTGGCGCTGTGCGCCAGGCCGCACCACTCCACCTCGGCGACCGGTTTGCTGCGCCCCAGCGTACCTGCGGCGCTGATCGGTAACCTCCTGGCCGTGACCGGGGGGATGCCAAGCATCGAGGGGGATCGCTATCTGCATCCGGAGATCGAGACGATGGCTCGCGCCGACATCGAGGCCATCCAAGAGGAGAAGCTCCTCGATCTCATCCC
>CAMDCC010000040.1 GCA_945889545.1 Bifidobacterium breve
CATCACCATGCCGCCGGAGTGGATACCGAGGTGACGCGGGAAGTCGAGCACCTGCGTGGCGAGATCCAGGACGAGCTCGGGGATGTGAACTGACTCTTCCCTGGCGCCCTCGAAGGAGCTCTTGTCTCTCCCCCAACGATCCACCCACTTCGTGAGCGCATCCGCATGGCCGGGTGAGAGGCCGGCGACCTTGGCCATCTCCCGGATGGCCGAGCGGGGGCGGTACGTGATCACGTTGGCGACCTGCGCAGCACGGTCGCGTCCGTACTTCTCGTAGACGTACTGGATCACCTCTTCTCGCCGTTGGTGCTCGATGTCGAGGTCGATGTCGGGTGGGCCATCGCGCTCAGGAGAGAGGAAACGCTCGAACAGCAGGCCGAGGGCTACTGCGTCGGCCTTCGTGACCCCGAGCGCGTAGCAAACCGCGCTGTTCGCGGCGCTCCCTCGACCCTGGCAGTAGATGTCGTGGTGCTTGCAGAACTCCACGATGTCGACGAGCAGCAGGAAGTAGCCGGGGAACCCGAGCTGCTCGATCACCGCGAGCTCGTGGGCGAGCTGGCGCTGCGCCTGCTCGTACTGGGGATGCGACGGCGGGTAGCGGTGCGCGGCACCGCGTGCGGTGAGCTCACGTAGCCACGACATGTCGGTGTGACCTTCGGGAACTTCGAGGTCGGGAAGGTTGGGCGCGGCGAGGCGCAGGTCGAAGGCGCATTGGAGCGCGACGTCGACGGTGCGCTCGACCGCGCCGGGCCAGCGGGCGAAGCGTCGCTCCTGCTCGGCCGCGCTGCGCAGGTGAGCGAACGACGACGCGGGCAGCCAGCCGTCGATCTCGTCGAGCGAGCGCCGAGAGCGGATGGCCGCGAGCGCGGTGGCGAGTGGGCGCTGCTGGGGCGTGGCGTAGTGCACGTTGTTGGTGGCGATCACGTCGATACCGGCTCTGACCGCGACCGCGGCGAGCGCGTCGTTGCGGTGACGGTCGAGGGGGTCGCCGTGATCCCACAGCTCCACGAGCACGCGGTCGCGGCCGAACGCGTCCGTGAGCAGTTCGAGCGCGCGTCGGGCCGCGGCGGGGCCGTCGGCGTGGAGCGCGCGGGCGAGCGGCCCTTTGCGACAGCCGGTGAGCACGTGCCACGAGTCGTTCGTGGTGCTGGCACGGTTACCGGTGAGGTGCACGCCGGCTCGTGACGCGGCCGCGAGGTTGTTCAGCGTGAACCGCGGCGCACCCTTCTCCCCCGCCATCTGCCCCTCGCTGATGGCGCGCGCCAGACGCGCGTGCCCGACCGGCCCCTCCGCGAGCACCACGAGGTGCTCACCCGGTGGATCCGCCGCTCCTCCTCCATTGGCTCGCTCTCTGCGAGCCGGGATACCCGTCTCGCGGCCGTTCGCTCGCGTCGGCGGGCCGCTCGCCAGCTCCGGGAGGGTGAGCTCGGCGCCGAACACCGTCGGGAAGCCGATGGCGCCCGCCGCGAGCGCGAATCGCACGATGCCGTAGAACCCGTCGTGGTCGGTGACCGCGAGCGCGGCCAAGCCCAGGCGCGCGGCCTCCTCGACCAGCTCCTCGGGGTGACTCGCACCATCGAGGAACGAGAAGTTCGTGTGGCAGTGCAGCTCGGCATACGCCATAGGACGGCCAACGTATCGAACGTATGTTCGATCTACAAGCGAGCGGTCTCGTTGAAGCGTGGAGGTCCCCACAGGACGCTCTTGCTTCAACAAGGCGTCGTTACCCTGCGCTCATGCCGCCAATTGTCATCGTCGTCATGGGGGTCACCGGCGTGGGCAAGACCACCGTTGGCCAGCTCATCGCAGAGCATCTCGGTCTCGCCTTCGTGGACGCCGACGACTTCCACGACTCGGAGAGCATCGAGCGCATGCGAAGCGGCGAGCCGCTCGACGACGCGGCCCGCACGCCATGGCTCGATCGCCTCAACGCTCAGCTTGTTGAACACATGGCTACGGGGCTCGTGCTGGCCTGCTCGGCGCTCAAGCAGACCTACCGGACGCGTCTGACCCGCGGCGTCGACAACGTGGAGTTCGTGGTGCTCAGCGGTCCGCCCGATCTCTTGCGCGAGCGCATCGAGGCTCGCACCGGTCACTTCGCGCCGGCGGCACTGCTCCCGTCACAGATCGAGGCGCTCGAGATCCCTGCCGACGCAACGGTGTTCGGTGTCGCCCGTCCACCCGAAGCCGTCGCCGCGAGCATCCTCGTCAACCTCGGGCTGGGTTAGGCCTCGATCCGCCCGAGCTCGTCGTGGGCGAGGGCGGCGGCCTCGTCGATGGTCATCTCGGCACCGAGCGCCCACGCGCCGGCGAATGCTTGCGCATCGAGCGCCTCCTCGACGCGGGCGCGCGTGCGCGCCTTGGTGGCGACGTCGGCCGGGGCGCCGGGGATCCCCGACTCTGTGACGTACCGATCGAGGGCTCCGAGGAGCTGCGCCGCGACGGCTGGCGTCCCGCGAGCGATGAGCGCGGCCGCGGTGGCGATCACGAGGCTGGTGAAGAAGTCGCTGCCGGTCTCCTGCATGAAGGGCAGCGCGGTGCGCAGCGCCCGCGCCCCCTCTGGTACTTGTCGGAGCCTGAGGTGCGCGATACCGCGGAAGAACGCCGTCTGCCCGAGCCGGTTCGCGCTGCGGATCCGCGTTGCCACCTCCGCCTCCTCGAGGAGCTGCACCGCGACCTCAGGCTCAGTATGGACACGTGCGAGTCCCGCGTTGAAGAGTCCCGTCGCGATCAAGAAGCTGTTTCCGAGCCGACGGGCTCCCACGAGCATCTCGTCTGCGAGCACTCGGCCACGCTCCGTCTCGCCGCCGAGGCTGCACGCGAGCGACAGGAATTGAAGTGCGTTGAGCTCCGACCAGGCGGTGCCGTGCTCGCGTGCCGCGGCGAGCGCCTCGTCGCAGAAGGCGATCGCTTGCGTGGGTTCGTTCGACTCGAGCGCGAAGATCCCTTGCATCGCGAGCGCAACCGGCACCGGCGCCTGGTGCGCGTACCGAGAGCATTCGACGCTGGCCCGACAGAAGGCAATGCCTTCCACGGCACGGCCAACAGTGTTTGCCGCCTGACCGGCGAAGCCGAGGATGCGAGCGCGAACCTCGGGCGACATCGTCGACTCGTGCTCGAGCGCGGCACTCAGCCAGAAGAAGGCCTCGTGGTAGGTGGAGTTCATGGCCCAGTAGGTATCCATGCCGTGGACGAGCCGCGTCAGCGTCTCCGGGTCACCGGTGTCACGGGCCCATCCGAGCGCCGCCCGGACGTTGTCATGCTCGGCGTCGAGGCGCGCGAACCACTCCTCGTCGTCGGGACCCTCAAGCTGCACCGCTGCGCTCTCGACCAAGGCGAGAAAGTGCTCGGCATGGCGCTCGTGTGCGCGAGCCGGGTCGTCGAGCTCGACGAGCTTCTCGCGGGCGTACTCGCGCAGCGTCTCGAGCAAGCGGTAGCGCGTGCCGGCGGCGGTGTCGTCGGTGACAACCATCGACTTGGCCACGAGGCTCCCGAGCAGCGAGAGCACCCCGACGGGCGCCAACCCCTCTCCCGAGGTCACGGCTTCCGCGGCGTCGAGCGTGAAGCCGCCGGCGAACACCGAGAGTCGAGCGAACAGCAGCTGCTCCTGAGCATCGAGGAGGGTGTACGACCAGTCGATTGCGCCGCGCAGCGTCTGGTGCCGCTCCAACACCGTGCGGCGCCCACCGCTGAGCAACCCGAACCGCTCGTCGAGGCGGGCAAGCACTTCGGCCGGCGCCATCAGCTGGAGCCGGGCGGCCGCGAGTTCGATCGCGAGCGGGATGCCGTCGAGGCGCTGGCAGAGCTCGGCGACGACCGGCCCGGTGTCGTCGGTGAGGGCGAACCCCCGCTTCACCGCCCGGGCTCGTTCCACGAAGAGGCGGATGGCGTCGTTCTCCATCAGCGCGTCGAGTGCGAGTTCCTGATCCGTCGTCGGTGTGGGCAGGGGGCGGACCTCGTAGGTGAGCTCGCCTTCCACGCCGAGCGCCTCGCGGCTGCTCGCCAGCACGCTCACGCCGGGGCACGACTCGACCAGCATGTCGACGAGGGCAGCGACCGCGTCGACGACCTGCTCGCAGTTGTCCAGCACGACCAGCAGCCGCTTCTTGCTCAATGCCGCCACGATGGAATCTTCGAGTGTCCCCTGGCGGCGCTCCGGCAGCGCGAGCGATGTGCTCACCGTCGCGGGCACGAAGCCCGCGTCGAGCACGGGCCCGAGGTCCACGAACCACGCGCCGTCGGGGAAGCGGGTGACAACGTCGGCGGCAACCTGGAGCGCGAGGCGCGTCTTGCCGACGCCGCCGACGCCGGTGAGCGTGACCACCGGCGAGTCGTCGAGCGCGGCGCGGACCTCGGCGAGCTCCTCGCGTCGGCCGATGAACGCGCTGCGCTGCACGGGCAGGTTGCCGGGGTACGCATCGAGGGAGCGCAGCGGCGGGAAGTCGGACGGGAGGTCGGGGTGGTTCACCTGCACGATGCGCTCGGGCCGGCCGAGGTCGCGCAAGCGGTGCTCCCCGAGATCGACGAGGTCGACTTCGGTCCCAAGGTCGTCGCGCGCGAGGTCGGCGGTCGACGCCGACGCGACGACCTGCCCACCGTGGGCGGCCGCGGCGAGCCGAGCAGCGCGGTTGACGGCAGGGCCGTAGTAGTCACCGTCGCGCAGCTCCGCCGCGCCGGTGTGCACCCCCATGCGCACCTTGAGCGGCTCGGGGAGGAGCCAGTCCTCGGCGACGAGCGCCCGCTGCGCGTCAACAGCAGCGGCGAGCGCGTCGGGCGCGATCGCGAACGCGGCGTGCAGCCCGTCGCCGGTGGTCTTCACGACCACCCCCTCACGCTTCTCCACCGCGTTGCGCAGGATCTCGTCGTGACGCGCCAGCGCGGCGCGCATCGCGTCGGGGTGCTCCTCCCACAGGCGTGTCGAGCCCTCGAGATCGGTGAACAGGAACGTGACCGTCCCGGTGGGAAGCTCAGTCACCGGCTTCGCCCCAGGCCGTCGGTCTGCCCTGTGGTCCTCGACTTCACATCCCACGCGCGCCAAGAGATGGCGATCCATGCCGTGACGGAAGACGACGTCCGACTCGTCCTCGAACGGGGTCGAACATGTTGGGCACATCTCGGATGATCGTGCCGACGGCATCGCTTCGGCCGCTCGACGGTTACTGTGATCTTCGAGGGATCGCCCCGCACCGACGTTCTCGTCGTCACGGTATGGAGGTCGCGACGATGAAGTTCACATGGGACCAGACGCACAATGTTGCGAGCATCACCATCGTTGATGGTGATCTGCGCGGTCGAGCGCGTGACGCATGGCGGGTCTCCGACGACGTCGTGTTCGACCTCGACGAGGAGGGTCGTGTGATCAACATCCAGATCCTCGACCCGGCACGGATGCTCACCGGCGTGAACACGGCGGAGGAAGCGCTCAGCCAGGTGCTCGGCTCGCTGGCAACGCTCCGCGCCTCGTAACGACTGCCTGAACTCAGGCATCATCGAGCTCGGCGAGCATGCGGTCGATCTCGGCGAGGATGAACTGGACGATCTCCTCGTCCGCCATCTTTGCGCCGCGCGCCGCAGCCGCCTCGTACGCTGCGTCGCCGAGCGCGGAACGCACCTGGACCTGCACTTCGTAGTGGTCCGCCCGCTCGTGAGACAGGAACTGCACGTTGATCGGGATGTCGAACGGCACGGTTTCCATCAGACCCGCGAGCACGGCCGAGATCTCGTGATAGCCGAGACGTCCGGTGATCCCGGCACCACGGTTCACCGCGTTCGCGAGGTTCGAGTTGTCGCCAACCTCGTGCGAATACGCGATCCCCTCGCGCAAGAGCTCGAGCGCAAGCTTCGCGTTTCCGAGGCGAGCACGGAGCGAAGCGGCTTGGCACAACGCAGCGCCGAACGCACCATCGACAGCACCCGCCCGGGTGAGGGCGATGCTCTCATCGACCGCGGCGAGCGCAACTTCGGGATCGTCGAGCGCGCTCGACCACGCGGTGGCGAAGAGCCCGAGTGCCAGGGAGGTCGGGTTCTGATTCTCCCTCGCGAGCTCCAGCCCGATCTCGGCTTCACGCTGTGCGCCGGCGAGGTCGTCAATGGACGCCAGCATCGTCGACATCGAGGAGTGCAGGGTAGAGCGCTCGGTGGTGACGTCGTCGAGGGCGTTGAGCTGGTGATGCACGTCGACGTAGATCGCGTGCAGGCGGTCGATATCGCCGGTCCACTACAGGCCATCCCCGCTGAGATGTCAGCCATGAGGTATGGGCGGTCGCCGGGGACCAACGGGATGCGGACGCCTTCGTCGGCCAGGACGGCCCCGGCCTGCCACTCCCCCCGCCCCTGCAGCAGGTGGTATGCCGCGGCGCCGAGGATGGCACGGAGACGGGTCGGAGTCGACGCCCGCGCGGGTTCCACCGCGCGCTCGGCCCAGGCGCCGATGCCGCTCGCCATGTTGGCGCTGCACTCGTACGCCAGGTCGGCGATGATCCCAACGCCGATCTCGTTGTCTTCGAAGTCGCCGCTGTCGAGGGCCCACGTGACCGCGGCACGCAAGTTGTCGAGCTCGAGCTGCACGCGCCGCCGCGCAACGAGCTCGTCGCGACCCACGAGATCACGGCCCGTGCGCGCGGCAAGGTCCGCGTAGTGGAGCGCGTGACGCCTGCGAAAATCGTCGGCCGAGCCCGACTCGTCGAGCTGCTCCCGTGCGTATTGACGCAAAGTCTCGAGCATCGTGTACCGAGTCGTGTCTTCAGCCGTCTTGTCCGCGTTGACCATGGACTTGCCCACGAGGCTCGCCATCGCATCGAGGACGTCCCACTGCTCGATCCCGTCACACCCGACCACGGCGGAGGCTGCCGCGCTGTCGAAGCTGCCCGAGAACACCCCGAGCCGGTCGAACACCAGTCGTTCGCTCGGTTCGAGCAGTGAGTACGACCAGTCGACGGTGGCCCGCAGGGTCTGGTGCCGCTCCACCGCCGTACGTCGGCCGCCGGTGAGGAGTCTGAACCGCTCGTCGAGGAGCGCGGCGATCTCGGTCGGGCTCATTGCCGCGACCCGAGCCGCGGTCAGCTCGATCGCGAGCGGGATCCCGTCAAGGCGCTTGCAGATCTCGGCGACCGCGCCAGCGTTCGCCGCGTCGATCGCAAACTCGGGAACAACGGATTGCGCGCGCTCCACGAACAGCCGGACAGCCGGACTCGTGGCTACGTCGTCGACGGAAGCGGTCTTGGGCATGCGGAGTGAGCGCAGTGGCCACACCTGCTCCCCCTCGACCGCGAGGCCCTCCCGGCTGGTTGCGAGGATGCGGACGCCGCCGCACTCGTGCAGCACTGCCTCGGCCAACAGACCGGCGTCGTCGAGCAGGTGCTCGCAGTTGTCGAGCACCAGCAGGAGCTCCTTATTTCGCAGGAACTCGACGATGCTCCCTTCGAGCGACACGTTGGGATGCGGCTACACGCCAAGGGTGGCCGCGACCACCTGCACGAGCGCCTCGGGGTCGCTCGCCGCTGCGAGCTCGCACAACCAGGCACCGTCGGGGAAGCGCGGGAGCACCTCGGCCGCCACCTGCGTGGCGAGCCGGGTCTTGCCCACGCCGCCCACGCCGATGAGCGTGACAAGTCGCGCTTCGTCGAGCGCCTTCGCGACGCGATCGAGCTCGTCGTCGCGGCCGACGAACGACGTGAGTTGGAGCGGCAGGTTGCCCGCGTAAGCATCAAGCGTCCGCAGCGGCGGGAACTCCTCGCCGAGTCCGGGTGCGCGTAGTTGGAAGACGCGCTCCGGTCGCGAAAGGTCGCGCAGGCGATGCTCGCCGAGGTCGAGCAGGGAGGCGTCGCCGGCGATCGAATCTCCGAGCAGCTCTGCTGTCGCAAGGGAGACAAGCGCCTGACCGCCATGCGCCGCGGCGGCGAGTCGGGCGGCGCGATTCACGGCAGTGCCGAAGTAGTCACCATCGCGGTGCGTTGCCGCGCCGGTGTGCACTCCCATGCGTACGCGCAGCGGGCCGTCGGGACCCTGCACATCGGACAGGGCGCGCTGGCCGTCGGCCGCAGCACCGATCGCGTCCTCGGCAGTAGTGAACGCAGCATGCAGGCCGTCGCCGGTCGTCTTGACCACATGCCCGCCGCGCGACTCGACCGCCCCACGCAGGATCTCGTCGTGGCGGGCGAGCGCTTCCTTCATCGCCTCGGGATGCTCGTCCCACAGCCGCGTCGAACCCACGAGGTCGGTGAACAGGAACGTCACCGTCCCCGTAGGAAGCCCCCCTGCCCCAGGCATCGAGCGAGTCTCGCACTTGTACGGTGACAGCTGGGTGGGGAGACCGCTGGGCCTCAGGCCGCCCGGATGACCTCGATGTCGTAGCGGTCGAAGATCGGATCGGCGGTCACCAGGGGGACGCCCTCGAGCTGTGCCTGCGCGACCAGCAGCCGGTCGAATGGATCGCGGTGGTGAGGGGCGAGGGCCGCGACCCGCAGCGCGTGTGCATGCTCGATTGGGAGTGCGAGCACACCGCTCGTGCGCATTCGCTCGGGCACATAGAGCTCGGGTGGTTCAGGGATCGGCAGGCGGCCGAGGGCGTACTTGATGGCGATCTCCCACGAGCTCGCGGCCGACAGCAACAGCGTGGAGTGGGCGTCCTCGATCAGGGCGCGGGCAACCGAGCCAAGCCGGCTCGGCGCGGCCTGCATCCACAGCCAGACATGGGTGTCGAGGAGGGCCGTCACTGCTCGAAGGTGTCGAGGATCAAGTCCGGAAGCGGCGCGTCGAAATCAAGTGGGATCTCGTAGCGTCCCTCGTCGCGTCCGAGCACCCTGGGGCGCGGCGTGGAGACGGGCACGAGCTTGGCGATGGGCGAGCCGCCACGGGTGATGACGATCTCTTCTCCGGCCGCGACCTGGCGTAACAGCCGCGAGAGATGGGTCTTCGCTTCATGCACCCCAACGTGTGGCATAGCGCCAGGGTATGACTTAGTCCATGACTTAGTCAAGTTACCCCTGGCCGTAGTGCTCAGTCGTAGACGGCCTCCACACCGGCGCGGCCGCCTTCCACCGCCACGAGGCACGCGATCTGCGCGTCTCCATCGCCCACCACCACTTGCCAGAGCGCGCGGCGACGACGGGCCACTCGATCCCACCAGCGCAGGTCGTGGGCCCAGGGTCCGGCCCATGCGGTGACGGTGCCACCGCCGCCGGGCAACGCGTCGCATCGCAGGTGCGCGGGCGCTGCTGACGCCTCCCCGCGTCCCGACACGGCGATGGGCGCGCCGTCGGCGTCGAGCAGCTCCGCGGGGAGCGCCGGCGTGTGCACGCGTGCAGGCGCGGGACCGGGGATCGCGCCCGGCCACGCCGGGACCTCCGCGCCAGATTCCGCGCCAGATTCGGCGCCGGACGCGAAGCGGTCGTCGCGGGGTTCGCCCCATGGCACCCAACGCACACGTTCGGACGGCGCGCGGCCACCGGCGACGACCGCGGTGACCACGCCGTCGTGGCCGAGCATCCCCTGGAGCCGTGCGAGCGCGCGGTCGGTGCGATCGTGCGCGGCGGCGTCGCCACCCCAGAAGCCGAGCTGACGCGCGGCCGCGGGCACGACGCGGTCGGGTGAGAGCCGGATGAGCGTGAGGGCACCCGATAACCCACCTTCTTGCGTGAGCCAGCCGTCGAGCTGCCAACGCACGCGCGCCACCAGCGCAGCCGGAGTGAGTGCGCCCTCGTGGCGCCAGCAGCGCGTGAGGTGTTCGCCGTGCTCGGTCTCCGCCGCCACCACCACTTGCGTGCACGCGAGGCCGAGCGTCTCGAGTCGCTCGAGCAGTCGATCGGCAAGACCCTTGGCTGCGAACGCGGCTTCGTCGACACGCGTGGCAGGAGGATCGAGCTCGCAGGTCTCCACGAGATCGGGCGGTGGTGGCGCGGGCGGCGCGGCGCCCTCGTCGAGACCCAGCGCCAGACGGTGAGCGTGCGCGCCGCTCGTCCCGAAGCGTGCGAGCACTGCTGGCGCCGGGAGTGCGGCGAAGTCGCCCAACGTCGGCAGACCAAGACGGGCGAGCAGCGACACCAGATCATCCCCGGTGAGAACCGCGCCGCTCAGCACGCCGACCGGCCAGGGTGCGAGGAACGCCGGCGACCCGTCGGGGACCACGATGCGCGCGGCACCAGGACCGGCAGTGCGGGCTGCGAGCCGCGCCGCGAAGGACCCGTCGGCCACGCCAACGCGCGCGCTCGTGACGCCGGTTGCGGCCACGGCTTCGAGCACGCGCGTCGAAAGTACATCGTCGCCCCCGAAGTAGCGGGTTGGGCCGCGGGTCGGGAACGTGAGCACTCCGGGGCGTTCGAGCACAACGCCCGGTGTGATCGGATCCATCAACCGCGCGATGGCCTCGAACGTGCGCGCTTCGGCCGCGGGATCCGCGTCGACCACTACAAGTCCAGCGCAGCGCGACTCGGCCTCCCGACGGCGCAACCCCACGGTCACGCCCTCGGCCCGGGCTTCGGTCGACGCCGCGCGCACCACGAGGCCGCGCTTTCCACGCTCTACAACGGCGACCGGCGATCCTTCGAGCGTTGGGTCGATGCAGCGAGCGGTGGCCACCGCCCACGCGGGACACCACAGCGCGAACGTGCGAGTTGGAGTGTCGTGGGCGTTTGGACTAGCCGACACGGGCAAGTCGGGTGCGCGCCGCAGCTCCTTGACCTTCTACTCGGACCAATCGATCGCGCGCGGTGAGCAGTCCTCCGCCAGACTCGAGCCCGTGCCATGTTCCACCGGTTGCGAAGAGACGCAACGCGGCGTCGGCCGACCAGGGTGCACTGGTCTCGATGGCGACGAGCACGCTGCCGCGCTCACGTGCACGCGACACCAGACGCCGGGCATCCGCCGCGCTCACGTGACGGGGCATCTCCGCGAGCACGAGGGTCACGCTTTCGAGCAGCGCGGCGACCACGGTGGCCCAGCGCCCGACGGGCACGCGGCGGATCACTGCGAAGCGGTCGAGCGCCACCCCGGTCTGCGCTGCGGCTTCGCCGCTGAGCGTGCCGTGAAGATCGATCGCGGCCGCCCACTCCCCGGTGGTGGTGGCCGCGGCGGCCAGCGCGAGTGCGAGGGAAGTGCCGCCTGCCCCCGTCGTGCCGGCAACGGTCAACGTGGCGCCGCGCTGCAGCACTCCGGCGGGGAGCAGCTCGCCGAGGGCGCCGGGCACGGAGATGGCGCGGTCGCGAGCAAGGGTGATCGGCCGCGCGGCCTGTCCGACCGCCTCCAGGCGCGCCCGGGCCTCGTGGTCACGCCGGGGAAGCGGGGCCGAGGCCATGCACCGGTATACCGAACATACGTTCGGAGCGCAACCGAGACTCGTTCTGGAGAGCCAGCACCCCGGATTCCGGGGCTGTGGATCTCCAGAACGGGGATTCCTAAGCGGTCGGCTCCGGGCGGGGCAGCGGCTCGACGCCCATGGCGCGTAGCGACTCGTCGGACCAACCCGCGTCGTCGCCGTAGAAGCCGAAGAGGTGCTGGATCGTCTCGAGCACCTTCGGTTCGAGTGCGGGCCACTTGTCGGCCGGCGCCTCGACGGTGACGTCGCTTGAGTAGATGGTGACGCGCGATGCGCCCAGACCGAGGATCCGGTTGGCAAGTACGTCAGGAGCACGGCTGCCCTTGGCGTCGTCCATGGACGCGTACCGCTCGATCGCCATGCCCGTGAGCGAGCGGTTGCAGTCGAAGATGCGCACATCGGGCGATGCCCCGGGACGCGCGTTGACAGTGATCTCTTGGCCCATCTCTTCTCCTGTTCGGACGGGCGAGAGACTACGCCGCTCAGCCGCGGCGGCCGAGGGCTGCCAGGAGCTTGGTCTGCAGATCGGCACCATCGGGGACCGGCTGCGGCTCGCCGAAGGCTCCGGAGTTCTCGAAGTCGGCGATCTCGGCCTGGACGACCTCCCAGCACGCCTCGACGAGGTCGAGTGGCAGGTTCGCGTCCTGACTCGTGGACTCGGCGATGTCCCAACCGTGGATGAGCACGTCAACGAAGCGATGGCCGCAGTACACCGATCCGGGGACGGGGCCGTAGGAAACTGCGACCGGGGCGTCCGTCGCGCCGGGCCCCGCAAACGCAGCGGCGGCAACGGTGGCCGATGCGGTGTACGCCGCGCCAGCGTCGTCGCCGAGCACGTCGCCGTCGAGACGGTCGCCAACTTCCTCGATGCTCTTGCCCGCGACCAGCTCAGCCACCCAGAGGTTGCCGGAGACCAGGTGGTTCACTAGGTCGCGCACGCTCCATCCCGCGCACACGGAGGCCCGGGACCACTGGTCGCTCGCGATTGCTGCGACCGCGGGACCCACGAAGTTGAGCGCACGAGCATGAACGTCAAGAAGGTTGACTGGCATTCGGTCAACGCTATGCGAACCGACGCCGCGAACCGGCCTTATGGGAAGGGGCGGCTTTATGGGAAGAGGCGGCCGGGGGGAGGCGGCACGCCTGGCCAGCACAGGCCTTCCATGAAGATCCATGACCGGCGATGGATAGCGCTCGGGCCGTACCCGCGCAGCGCTGCCTTGTGGGCCGGGGCCGGGTAGCCCACGTTCGACTCGAAGTCGTACGGCGGGAAGTGCTCGGCCTCCTCGCGCATCATCGCGTCGCGGGTGACCTTGGCCACGCACGATGCGGCCGCCACGGCGAGCACACTGGCGTCGCCTTTCACCACGAGCGTGCACCGGCTCCCGAGCTTCAAGTAGTCGTGGTTGCCGTCGAGGATCACGCGGTCGGGCTCGTACCCCTGGGCCGAGAGCATCGCCAGTGCTCGCTCCCCCGCCGTGCGCAGCGCGGCAGTCATGCCGAGCATGTCGCATTCGTCGTGCGATGCGTGGCCGATTCCGATGGCGCGCGCCCAATCTTGCACGGAAGCCGCGGCGAGCACGCGGTTCGGACGCGTCAGCTGCTTGGAGTCGCGCACGCCGCGCAGATGCTCAGGTGCCGGCACCACTGCGGCCACGGTCACGGGTCCAGCCCATGCGCCGCGACCGACCTCGTCGATCCCGACGACGACGCGTTCACCCGCCTTCCAACACCGCCGCTCGAGGCGCAGTGTGGGCGACGCGGTCATGGTCCGAACGTAGTCCTCTGCTCAGAGCTCCCTGGGGACAAGGGCACGGTGGACCTCATCCAGCGTTTCGAACGGCACGTGAGGGATGCCGCTCACGGCACACCACTGTGCGAGCGCGCCCTTGGCGAAGACCACATCCGACAGCAGTGCAGCCTTGCGGTCACTCGTGCCGTCGCCGACGAGGACGGTGGTGAGACCCGCGTGCTTTGCGTCTTTGATCGGGGCCTGCTTGCAGACCCCGCACGTCGAACACGGGCAGCAGCGATCCTCATGCGAGAACACGAGCTCTCCCGTGTCCCAGTCGACCGTGTTGGTGAGCAGCGGTACGCCCAGCGGGGCACAGACTTCCTCGGCGAAGAACCCGAATCCGTCGGACACGACGCTCACCTGCGCTCCGGCGTGGCGGAGTGCATCGAGCAACGGCACAAATCCCGGATCGAGCTCGATCTCACGTGCCGTAGCGCGGAGCTGGGCCTCGTCGTGCGGCAACATCTCCCACTCGTCGAGGAGGCACTCTCGGCTCCCGATCTCACCGCTCGCGTATGCCTCGCTCGTGGCCTGCCAGTCACCGGTGCCGAGCTTCTGGAGCAGGTAGACGCCGGAGTCCGCATGGGTGATCGTGCCGTCGAAGTCGAGGAACACGGCCGCCCGCGCGAGATCCAGTCCCAGGCTCCGGTCCACCAAACCACCCTATTGTCTTGGGCAATGGCGCCGGTGACCGTGGCGATCGTGCCGCACACGCACTGGGACCGCGAGTGGTACGAACCGTTCCAGACGTTTCGTGTGCGACTCGTTGCGCTCCTCGATGAGCTGCTCGACCTGCTCGAACGCGACCTGTCGTACGCGCGGTTCCTGCTCGACGGACAGACGGCCGTGCTCGACGACTATCTCGAGATCCGCCCGGAGGCCGCGGCGCGCCTGGCGCGACTCATCGGGAGCGGTCGCGTGCAAGTGGGCCCATGGATGATCCTCATGGACGAGTTCATGGTCTCGGGCGAGACGCTCGTGCGCGATCTCCAGATGGGAACCGCGCGTGCCACCGAGCTCGGTGGCGCGATGCCTGTCGGCTATCTCCCCGACATGTTCGGGCATGTCGCCCAGATGCCCCAGATCCTGCGGTTGGCTGGGCTCGAGCATGCCGTCGTGTGGCGCGGTGTCCCCGCGGCGATCGAGGAGACCGCGTTCTGGTGGGAAGCCCCCGACGGGTCACGCGTGCGGGCCGAGTACCTGTACGGCTCGTACTCGAACGGTCGCGACCTTCCCGACGATGCCAAGGCTCTCGTCGCGCGCGCTCGCGGCTACGAGCAAGAGCTCGGATCCGCGCGACTCGACGGTGGTGCGATGCTGCTCATGAACGGCACTGACCATCAGCTCCCGCAATCGTGGCTCGGACGAGTGGTCGCCGAAGCGAACGACATCCAGGACGCCTACCGGTTCGAGGTCACGTCCCTCGGCGAGCTGCTGCCCACCCAGCCCACCGCGGGGATCGCAACCTGGGCGGGCGAGCTGCGCTCCGGCGCCCGCGCCAACGTGCTCATGGGTGTGGCGTCGAACCGGGTCGACGTACACCAGGCGTGCGCCGCGGCCGAACGCGCGATGGAACGACGAGCCGAGCCGCTCAGCGCGCTGTTCCTCGCCGCCGACCAGTACCCCGACGCACTGCTACGAGTCGGATG
>CAMDCC010000041.1 GCA_945889545.1 Bifidobacterium breve
CCGCGCCGACGACGCGCGAGGTCGGACCCATCACGACGCAGGTCGGCGGTCCCCCAGTAGCCGGTCGAGGACCTGCGGCTCCGCGGTCCATGCCTCCTCGAGCACGGCTCGAGGCACACAGCGAGCGGCGTATCGGAGCGCCAACGCAACGACGACAACATCGTCGAGTGGCCCGATCACGGGCAAGAACTCAGGGATGAGGTCGATCGGTGACAGCACCCACAGCCCGGCGATCACCGCAGCGACCTTGGCGCGGCGCGGGACGCGTGGGTCGCGGCGCAGCCGCCACATCGTGCTCGCGCACGCCGGGAGCATCGCGGCCAGATCTTTGAGCACACCGGGCGGCAGCCGCCGGGCGAGCACCACGAGCACTCCCCAACTGACCACGATCGCCGCAACGCCCACGAGCACGATCCGCCACCACGACACCGCGTCGCCTCCCGGTGCTCAGACGGAGATCGAGACGAGGTCGTCGCCGAAGACGATCTCGCCGTCGAAGTGCTCGCGGGCGAGCGCGATCCATTCCTCGGCCGAGCCGGGGGCCGGGGTCGGCACCTGGTGGGTGAGCACCAGCGTGCGCACACCACCGCGGGCCGCGGTCTGCGCGGCTTGCGCCACCGTCGAGTGGTAGTCGATCGTGTCCTGGAACCGGGGCATCGCCACCTGGCGCACCAGGTCGTCGCGCAGCACCGTCTGCACGTACACGTCGGCGCCGCGGCACAGCTCGTCGAGCCCGGCGCACGGCACGGTGTCGCCGGCGAGCACCACCGATCGGCCGTCGCACTCCACCCGGTACGCGAGCGTCGGCTCGACCGGACGATGATCGGTGGCGGCGGCAACGACGCGCACTCCGTCGTCGTCGAGCACCGTCCCGGTCGTCACCTCGACCACCTCGGTCTGCGGCTCCCACGTGAGATCGGCGTGATGCGCGAGCCGGAACTCCACATCGGGGCGCAGCATCGCGTGCATGCCGGCCACCACCTCGGCGGTGCGTGACGGGCCGAAGATGCGCAACGGCGTGGGGGCTGCGCTCATCACCCACTGCGTGGTCAGCACATCGTTGAGATCACAGATGTGATCGCTGTGCAGGTGCGTGAGCAGCACCGCGTCGAGCATGACCGGCAACACCCCCGCGGCGGCGAGTCGCATGCACACTCCACGGCCGGCGTCGAGGAGCAGCGTGTGGCCACCGGCGCGCACGAGCGTCGCCGCTCCCGCGCGGTCACGATCAGGCACCGGGCTCCCGGTGCCCAACAGCACTACCTCGATCGTCACCGCCACCCTCCCGCAGGTGAACGTACACGGGTGACCAGCTGGCGAGCTGCGACGCCTAGGGCCCGGTCGTCGTCGAGCGCGGGCTGAACGGCTCGGTAGTCTGCGCTCGACTTTCGAATCCACAGACGGAGACAACGTGCCGGGCAAGGCGAAGTTTGCGAAGCAGATGGCGAAGCATCTCGACGAGCCGGTCGAAGCTGCGTGCCCGATCACTCGTCCGGGCGGGACCGCCGGCCAGATCGGCGGGAGCGTCGGGGGTGTGGTCGGAGCGACCATCGCCTCGACCGCGAAGAACCGCGAGAGCGACGTGCAGGTCGGGCAGTTCGGATGGCTTGGCCTCGGCTCTGGCTGGTTCGCGATCACGAACGCGTCGCTCATGGGCAAGCCCACCGGTGAGCCGCTTGCCCGAGTCGACTACGCCGACGTGGCACAGGCTGCGCTCACCGAGGGCAAGCTCACCCTCCGGGTGGATCTCGATCTCCGCGACGGTCGGCATGTCGCCTTCGAGGCGAAGCGACTCGGGCAGAACAAGGCCAACGTCGAGGTGCTCGAGCTCCTCCGCGAGCGCTGCGACAAGGTCTGAGGGCGAGCAGGCCGCTGCGCGCACGCAGAGCTCGCCTCGCTGCTCAGGACGTCGTCTGACGTCACCGCTCGGCCGAGTCGCGGTCTCGACCAACATGACGGCGCCCTCTCTTTTCGCGATACGATAATGGCCGAGCTCCACCGAGCAGCTCGGAAGCACGGCGTGGCCAGTGCAGATGTTCGCCACGCCATGGAACATGCATTGGTTGTGGCCGACAGTGACGAAGATCCCAACAAGGTGCTCTACCTCGGGCCCGACCGAGCCGGGAACTTGCTGGAGGTCATCGCGATCGCCCGAGTCAACGAGGTCGACCTTGTCATCCATGCGATGCGGATGCGGCCCGCCTATGAGCCTCTGCTCCGAGGTATGGGAGACGTAGATGACTAGAAGGAAGTCGTACGGAACGTCGCGGACCGGCAATGAGCTGACCGAAGCCGCGATTGCCAAGATGGTCGAAGAAGCCGAAGCCGGGTTGGACGTGACCAAGCTGCGACCACGACGCGGCCGTCCGCCCATCGGCTCTGCCGCAGCCGACTCGTTCCCGGTGCGCCTCGATCCGGAACTTCGGTGTGCCCTCGATGCCCGAGCCGCTGCGGAGAAGACCACTGCATCGGCGGTCATCCGCGAGGCGCTGCGTCGATTCCTCGAGGTGGGGTAATTCCACTGCGCCGGCGAGGAGTTCAAGCACTGTCCTGCCTCCGGCTTCGGGAGATTCCCCGTCTCAATCTGTAGACCGCATGGGGAAATCCGCCGGACGCCGTCCCACCCGCGTTGTACGTTTGGTCTCGCAACTCATCAAGAGCGACCTGAGGGATCCGGCCCGTTGACGGTCCGGCAACCGGCGCAACCGCGCACGGTGCCACCGCCGGAATCGATGAGGAGGACCACCATGAGCACCACTTCCCCGCGCGCGTCCTGGCCTTCGGGCAAGGCGACCAGCGTGCACTGGATCCAGGCCCGCAGGGCATTCGAACGTGCGAGCGGCGCGTACGCCGCGCGGATCGTCGAGCATGACGATGCGACCGTCGTGGTCGAACGGCTCTCCGATCGCACCGCCGTGACGCTGACCGTCGGTCGGCCCGTTCATCTCACCGCAACCCTGGCCCGCAACGACGTCACGCGCCTCGACGGCTTACCCCTCGCACTGGTGAGCGAATACTTCGGCGTCCTTGGTGTTGCTACCGGGCCGGCAGACCCGCCACCTCAGCTCCGGGTGCTTTCGAGCGTCTCTCGGTTCGAGGACGGCGAAACGGTAGAGATCCCCAACGTCGACGACAGCCAGCCTTCGTGGCAGCTGTTCGCAGTGCGGGCTGTGACGATCGACGACGACGAGCAGCAACCCGAGAAGCCGACGCTGTTCTTGGGGAAGGACACCGATCGCGAGTCGATCGAGGCCGCGGCTGCAGCGATGGTCGAAGTCGCGTACGAGCGCGCCGGGAAACCTCTCCCGGAGGAGACGAAGGCCGAGCTCGCCCGTCGTCGAGCCGCGCGACACTCGAATGGGTGATCCATCGGCGACCCTGCCGTCGACCCGGTCGAAAAACTGACCTATGGCGGCGTCATGAGGCGGGAGTGCGACTCCGGAGGAGCGCCTTCTCGACGGCCTGCGGTGTGAACGGCACGAGTTCGAGCACGACGATGGGGTCGTTTCCGCTCACCTCGAAGTCCCACGCAACAACCTTGCCGATGTATCGGCCAATCGGGCTACCCATCACCACTGCTGAGCCGGGCACGACGTCAGCGACGGTGCGGGCATCGCTCAAGAGCGTCCAGTTGTAGCCGTCGTCGTCCTCACGGTGGGGATCACCGATGAGGTCGACGCCTTGAGCCACGGCATCCGGGTTCGGCTCGTGACTCGCGATCAGGTGCTCGACAACGGACAGCTCGACGTGTTCGACGCGCCAAGGATTCGGTGGGGGCTTCGTCATCGGTCCTCCCAACGCGGGTTGTCTTCATGACCAGCGTAGAGCGGATTCGGACGCAGTTCCCCCGCCGCATCGAGCAGCCGAGCCGCCGCTTTCCGCACCGCGGATTCGACGGGCGCCTGGTTACCTTCCCGAATACCGCTGAGCAACTGCACATCGAAGTGATCGCGATCGGACCCGGTTGCGAGCACCGCGAACCCCGCAGCCCGGATCACGCCGACCGGTGCCTCGACGTACGCGAGCGCGCCCGGAAACCTGAGCAGCACATCGACTGCTGCGATCCCCGGTCGGTGGGCGAAGACCGACACGCCAAACAGCAACTCACGATCGCCGCCGCGCCCTTCGACGACGTACACGCTTGCGGACACCAAAGCGTCCCGCGCGGTGCCCGCGATCGCCTCCTCCCGAGTGGACGGTGTTGCCCTGACCACCAGAAGTAGGTCGTCGGCAACGTCGCCCGCGCGAATCAGACGCGTCTTCCTTCGCCACGAGCTCGGCGGGCCACCAGGGCCCTTGCTCCCGGTCACAGCCGGTGAGCGGGGCAGCACCGAACGTGCACGTAGGGCGGAGAATGGCCTCCGAAGCGCAGAGAGATCGCCAACCCGGAAAAGAAGGAGATGCGGGACATACGGCGGTAACCCGCAACTCGCCCATGTGTGACCGCGCGCCGCGCGACGTGCGACGATGCCCGTCGACCGGGAGGTAAGGCGACCCGAACGGCTGAGCGGGCAAGATTGACGGCGACATGACCGCGCCCACGTTCGTTGTTGCCCGCAACCCCGATGCCGGCTCGAGCTTGCCCTTCTTGGTGCGACTCCCCGTTGCCGGTGGCGATCTGATCCTCAAGACCCGGGAGGCGTGGCCACAGTCGACGAAGGTCTATTGCCACCGCGCGAACGGCTGGCCCGACGGCGCCGAGGTGCTCGAAGAGGTGCCGGTGCGGCGGTGTGTGCGACGAGGCTCGGCGATCGATCTCGTGCTGGACCGACGCGTGCGATACCGCTCACAGTTCGTGTTCGCGCGAGTCGCCGGAGGGCGCGAGGCGATCTTCTGGCAGACCGCGACCACCGCCCGCGCGGCACGTCCTGGTGTGCGCATGCCAACGGCTCGGGCATCGAAGCAACGTGAACTGGTGATCGTGGTCGATACCCGTGAGCGCTACCCCTTCAAGTTCACCAAGCGCCCGGTGACGGTGGCCCGGCGCGCGCTCTCTGCTGGTGACTACGCGGTTGAGCGCGACGGCGAGCTCGTGGCCGCGGTCGAGCGCAAGACGCTCGCGCAGGTCGCCGGCGACCTAGTGAGCGGCGGGCTCGGCTTCCAACTCGCCGAGCTCGCCGGGCTCCCAGCCGCAGCGGTGGTGGTCGAGGATCGGTACTCCGCGCTGTTCAAGCTCGAACGTGTGCGCGCAGGCTGGGTCCCTGAGCTCCTCGCACAAGCACAGGCGCGGTACTCGAACGTGCCGATCGTGTTCTGCGAGACGCGGGCTCTCGCGGAGGAATGGACGTACCGCTACCTCGCAGCGGCACTCGGCGGTCACGACGCCGAGGACCGTCAGCCCACCTTGCTCGCAGCTCCCGGCGAGCCCGAGCTGCCCGACATGGGCTTCGATCGCGATGCGCTCACCGCGGCGGGCTTCACCGGATGGGTGCGGTTCGCGGACCTGCCCGATGCCGACGCGCCGCGCGCGCCGGGCGTCTACGTGGTGACGCGGGCCGAGCCCACCGCGCCTCGGCAGTTCCTCTCGCTGAGCTCGGCCGGATGGTTCAAGAAGCAAGACCCGACGGTTGCGGTGCAGGAACTCGACCGGCGCTGGGTCCACGGCGCAGCCACCCTCTACGTTGGCAAGGCCACTCGCCTGCGAACCCGACTCGACCAGTACCGACGTCACGGAATCGGCGAACCCGTCGGCCATTGGGGTGGTCGCTACATCTGGCAGCTCGCCGAGGCGTCTGATCTGGTGGTGGCGTGGCGGGAGCTTGCCGCCGAGGATCCGGCCGACGCGGAAGCGGAACTGCTTGCCGCATTCGAGCGCCGGTATGGAGCGTTGCCGTTCGCGAACCTCACGAGAGGTCGAGCGCGACAGTCGCCGTCCTCCTAGAGACCGCGGACGAGACCAGCAAACACTCCAAAGGCTACGAACACCGCGCCGACGACACGCCAGGTCTGGGCTTGAAAGCCGCGCTCCATCGTGGCAACAAGGTCTCCACGCAACTCGGCCATCTGCGCGACGAACTTGCTCTCGAGCGCGGCGAGGCGGGCTTCCAACACCTGGTTGGTGACCAGGTCGTTCCAACCTCCGGGCGGTCGGTCCATCAGGATCGAAGCCTCCTCGGCGCCGAACGCCGACTCGAGCTTGGTGCGCAACCGCACTCTCACATCTTCCATTGCCATGATCGCCTCCTGGGGTTCGAGGCACAAGACACTTGGGCTGGCTCCATGTGAGTGCGCTCAGAGACCGAAAGAGCGCTGCTCAACCGCGAACCCTCGTCCGAGGTGGTTCGATTGGCGTCAGGCCCCTCTTTCATGCCGAATCGTGTCGCGTCTCTTGCGATCGTCGAGCCGCGCGAACTTGCTCTCCAGGAGGTGCCGAAGCTTCTGAAGCGCACCCCCGCGCGCCTCGACCAAGGTCGCGGCGTGGTGCGTGACCGCGACCGGCTGCTGACCCGCAGGCCGGGCCTCCAACGTGCAGCACTTGTCGGCGGCGCCGTGCTTGCCGGCGTTCTCGTCGCTCAAGTGGACCTCCACCCGCGTGAGCCGCTCGCTGAACCGCGACAGCGCCGCGCCGACCTCGGCTTCGACCTCACGGATCAGCGTGTCACCGCCTTGGACGGTGTGGTCCGTGGTGACTTCAACCTGCACCTGGGCCTCCTGCTCGCGAAGCATTCACGGTAATACCGCGACCTCAGCCCGAACAGACGACGGCAGCCGCAAGGGCTGCGCAAGCTCCAGCAAGGCGGCAAGACAAGTCGACGCTCCCGGCGTAGAGTCGCTCACGTCACTGATGTAGGGGGGTGGCCATGAGGCCCAGGGGAATCGGACAGCGGCGTGTCCGGCACACGCTTGTCGCGCTGATGGTCGCCGCGTTGACGCTGGGGACTTCCACCAGCGCCGGCGCTGGTGGCGGGGCGCAGGGCGAAGGCGGGAGTGCAGGCGGCAAGCTCACCGACAGCTTCCGAGGCGTCACCGCCAAGACGATCAGGCTCGGCATCGTCATCATCGACTACGAGGCGATCAAGGACTTCGTCGACTTCCACCGCGGCGACCAGGAGGAGACCGCGCAGATCTTCGTGGACGAGATCAACGACAACGGAGGCGTCGGCGGTCGCCAGATCGAACCTGTCTTCCAGACCTACAAGCCGGTTCCCGGTCAAGAGCCCAGCGCACTCAGCCTCTGCACGTCGCTTACCGAGGACGAGGAAGTGTTCGCGGTGCTCGGTGTGTTCATCGACTTCTCGGGTGACGCGCAGCTGTGCCTCACCCGTGACCACAAGACCATCCACATCGGCCACGAACTCGAGCAACCCTGGATCGACGAGTCGCCGCCCGGGCTGTTGCTGACGCCCGAGAACACCAAGGAGGAGCTTGCCGCGTCGCTCATCAACCTTTTCAAGGCCGAGCGTACGCTCAAGGGTCGGACGGTGGCCGTGATCGTCGACCAGGACGCGGAGTCCCGGGCGACCGAAATCGTCGAGCCCGGCCTCGACGGCATCAAGGGCGTGAAGCGAGGCTCGACCGCGGTGCTGACCGTCACGGGCACCGACACCGCCCAAGCCCAGTCGCAGCTCGACAGCTTCATCGAGCGTTGGAAGACCGAGGACGTCGACACCGTCTTCATGGTCGGCCTCCGGGTCTCCGCGGCGCAGTTCGTGGAGAAGATCCATGCCGCGATGCCCAAGGTGCGCTTCATCACCGACGCCTCGGTGACACTCGCGCAGGCCCAAGACCTGCAATTGGCCGGTGCCGACCCGAACCCCTACGACGGCATGCTCGGGATCGAGGGTGAAACCGAGTCGGAACGCTGGGCGAAGAAGAGCCCAGAGCTCCAGCAGTGCGTGGACGTGTGGGAGAAGGCGACCGGCAAGACCGTGCTCGGGCCCGACGAGGTGACCCCCGACGACGATGGCCGGGTGGCGGAGATCTACATCGCGGTCGAGGACTTCTGCGGCGAGCTCCTGATGTTCAAGGCCATCGCGGAGAGGGCCGGGCCCAAGCTCACCAACCGCACCTGGCAAAAGGCCGTCGACAGCTTCGGCCCGATCAAGCTCCCCACGACGAGCCCGGCGTCGCTGTGCAAGGGCAAGTACGGGGCCAAGGACGGCGGCCGGATCGTCAAGTACGACACCAGCATCGGGACCAGCGGGGACTGGAAGGCCGTCACCAAGATCCAGGACACAAGCGGCGGGAAGTGCGCGTAGGAGGAGCGCCTACCTGGGGGCGGTGCTCCGACGGATGGCCCGCTCGTCGGTGCCGAGGTACGAGCTGATGACCCGCGGGTCGTTGCGAACCTCGTCGGGCGTGCCCTCGGCGATGATCCGGCCGGCTTCCATGCAGTAGACGCGGTCGCTGATCGACATGACCATCGGCAGGTCGTGCTCCACGACGATGAGCGTCGCATCAAGCTCGTGTTGCACGCGCGTGATCAACGGTCCGAACGCCTCGGCTTCGCGTTGGGCGACACCGGCGGTGGGCTCGTCCAAGCAGAGGACACGCGGCGCCACCGCGAGCACCGCCGCGAGCTCTACGATGCGGCGCGTTCCCGTCGACAGCTCGGCGATGTGACGATCGGCGTAGCGGCCGAGGCCGAGGAAGTCGATCAGCTCCGCGGCGTCGGCTCGCTTCGCCCGCTCACTCCGCTGCGACCACGGCGAACACACCAGCGTTCCCCAGAACGAGGTGCGATACCGGGCTTCGAGCGCGAGCTGCACCGTCTCGCGCACGCTCAGCTCGGGGAACAGCGTCGCGGCCTGGAACGTGCGGCCGAGTCCGAGCCGCGCTCGCTGGTACGCCTGCTTGTCGCTCACGTCGTGTCCGAGCAGCTGCACGCTCCCCCGGCTCGGCACGAAGGCGCCGATCGCGTTGAGCAGCGTCGACTTCCCGGCGCCGTTGTTCCCGATCAGACCAATCACCTCGCCCTGGTCGGCACGGAAGTCGACGTCGTCCACGGCCACGAGGCCGCCGAAGTTGACAGTGAGCGAGGTGGTCGCCAGCACACTGCCGTCCGAATTCGTCGCGGCTTCTGCCACTGTCGCGCGGCGAGTCAGCGACGCGGGCGGCGCGGTGGCTGCCTTCGCCGGTGCCGGAGGCAGGCGGCGCTCCACCATCGCGAGGATCTGAGCACGAGTCCACGAGCCGATCTGGGCGAACCCGCCGGGGATGTACAGCAGGATGATGAGCAGCCCGATGCTCGAGGTGAGGAGCGGGATGAGGTCGTTGTCGGGCCAGAAGGTCGGGAGACCGACGATCCAGAGCGCGCCGACCACCGCGCCCGAAACGCTGCCGAGACCGCCGATCACGACCATCGCGACGAGCGCGAGTGAGTTGTTGACGAGGAAGAACCGCTCCGCAGGCCCGAACGTCGTGGGTACGGCTCCGAGCACGGCGCCGCCAAGGCCGGCGATGAACCCCGCAACCGCGAATGCGGTGAGCTTGACGCGTGCCGGCGAGACCGTCATCGCCGCCGCGGCCTGCTCGTTCTCGCGCACCCCCACGATCATCCGCCCGACACCCGAACGCCGGAGATGCCCGACCGCGAGGAGCACCACGACGAGCAGCACCAGGACGAAGTAGTAGTAGGCACGGTTCTCGAAGGTGAGCTCCCACGGCCCGAGGTCGGCGCGCGGGATCTGCACGGTTGACAGGCCGTCAGTGAAGAGATCGAGACGGAAGATGTACGCCTGCGCGGCGATGGCGAACGCGAGGGTGCTGACTGCGAGGAGCAGCCCCCGTACTCGCAATGCTCCGATGCCGATGATCACCGCGATCGCGCAGGCGGTGAGGGCGCCGCCGAGCACGGTCCACGGAAACGCCATCGGCGACAACGAGATGTCGAAGGCGCCGAGGTCGAGCGACAACCCGCGCGCGAGCGTCGCCGCGGTCAATGCCGCGATGCCGCCGAACGCCATCTGCCCGAGCGAGAGCTGCCCGCCCCACCCGGTGAGCACAACGACCGAGACCGCACACAGCGCGAACCCCAGGATCACCGCCCACACCTGGTGGCGCGCCGACAGGTCGGTGGTCAGCGGCGCCGCCGCAGCAACGACGAGGGCAACGAGCCCGACGATCTGCGGGAGCCGCCGGACCCACCAGATGCTGCGCAGCCGTTCGGGAATCACGGCGACTCGCGGCGCGAACTGGAAGCTCTCCCCGCCAGCTCCATCGCGCCGGCTCACTCGGGCCACCAGGATGACCACGATCACGAAGAGCACGAACTGGACGAGACCGGTCTGGTTGGTGAAGTGGAACGACAGCACCCGCTCGCCGACACCGATGAGGATCGCGCCGATTGCTGCTCGCGGCAGCGACACCATGCCACCGATCAGCGCGGCAGCCATGCCCCGCAACAGCGTCTCGGGGCCGATGCTGATGAGCTCGGTCGATCCTCGATCGGTCGCGGTCAGCAGGACCGCCGTGGCGGACAGGAAACCCGCGATCGACCACACCGCGGTGGACACGAGCTTGGGGTTGATGCCGCTCATCCGAGCAAGGTCGGCGTTGCTCGCTGACGCCCGGACCTGATCGCCGAATGCCGTGTGGTTCAGCAGCCACCACAGGGCGGTGATCACGATCGGGACCACGATCAGGATCAGGAGTTGGGCCGCGCTGACGTCGATGCCCAGCCCGGGATGCCACTCTCCTTCGAACGGCAGGGGAAACTGGGTCTGGAGTGTGCCGGTGCGGTAATCGGGCAGCGCAAGGGTCAACGCCACCGCGAGTTGGGCGACCCCGATCGTGGCGACAAGCACGATCACGCGCGGTGCGCTGAACAACCGTCGGATCACCGCCAGCTCCACGAGTGCGCCAAAGAGCGTGCCGACCGCGAGTGCGGCGACCAGCGACGGCCAGTACGGCCAGCCGTTCTTGCCGGCCATGATCGCGAACAGCGCCGTGGCTGGGACGCCGAGGTTGCCGACCGCGAAGTTGATGACGCGGCTGGACCGGTAGACGAGCACGATCCCGATCGCGACCAGCGCGATGATGAGGCCGCCGACGATCCCCTTGAACAGCAGGTTCGAGGTGATGAACGCCGTGCCGAGGATCACGATCTCTAGCCGCCCTCGGTCCCGAAGAACACCGCACGGACGAGGTCGTCTCGTTCGAGGAGGTCGGCGGCCGGCCCCTCGAACCGAACCTCACCCTTTTCGAGGAAGATCGCGCGGTCGGCAATGGCGAGCGCCACGTTGAGCGACTGCTCGACGATGACCATCGTCTGCCCGCGGGCCTTGAGGCTCTCCACGACTTCGAGGAGCCGTTGGACGACCACCGGTGCGAGGCCCAGCGACAGCTCGTCGATCAGGAGGACCTCGGGCTCGTGGATCAGGACGCGCGCGAGCGCGAGCATCTGGCGTTGGCCACCCGAGAGGTTGCCCGCCACCTGACCCCGGCGGTCGGCAAGCTCAGGGAACAGCTCGAGCACGCGTGCAATGCACTCGGCAGCTTCGCCTCGCGACGCGGCGCTGATCCGGGTGCTGATCGTGAGGTTCTGCTGGACGGTGAGCGCTGGGAACACTCCCTGCCCGCCGGGCAATGTCATGATCCCGAGCCGGCGGGCTCGAGCCTCGGGCGCGACGTAGGTGATGTTCTGACCGTTGAGCCGGACCACGCCGCGTTCGGGCACGCCGAGCCCGCTGATCACCCGGAGCATCGTCGACTTGCCCGCGCCGTTGGTGCCCAGCAGCGCGACGGTCTCACCCTTTTGTACCTCGAGGTTCACACCGAACAGCACCTGCACCGGACCGTAGGAGAAGTCGACGTTGGCGAGTTGGAGGGCCGGAACGGCAACACCCCCGTCGTGACGCTTGTGGTACTCCTCCTGTTCCTCGAGCAGCTCCTCGACGACCAGCGACAGGTCGTGGCGGATGAAGCGCGCGCCGTTCATCAACAGCAACCCGCCGATGATGGCGGACGGGACGCCCAAGACGATGACGGTGCCCCGCACGCCGATCGCGTCCGTGAGGAAGCCCGAGGCGATCCCGCCGCCGAAGCCGCCGATGAAGAAGATGTACATCGTGCTGAGCGCCGCGCCCATGCCTCGCAACCGGTACGGGATGACGGCCTGGAGCACCGGCCTGACCATCGCGAACGCGCAAATGGTGAGCACCGCCTGAGGGACGCCGAGCACGACGAACACCGCCCGGCTGTGGGTCGAGTACTGGAGCGGAGTGAACAACGCCGACGGCAGGATCAGCGCCCCGACGAGCGCGAGCGCCCTGGCCGGGTTCGCGCGGTACACGCGGTCGAAGTACGCGCCGACGAGGGGGAGGAGCGGCAGCGCGGCGACGCCGCTGAGGGTCAGGAGCAAGCCTCGCTCGATCACATCGGTGACGCCGAGCGTCTCGTCGAGGTACAGCGTGGCCAGCACCGACTGACTGAACAAACCGAAGCCCAGCGCGCAAAATGCGACGAGGACGGTCCTGATCGTGCGGATGCGCTTGATGCGCGCGAATGCCGCCTCCATCGAGATCGGGGCCGGGTTTTCGTCCTCGATCAACTCACCGAGAACGTGTGCCTTCTCGAACTGCCCGCGCGGCGGCTCCTTGATGAAGAACGCGCCGATCGCAGCGATCGAAACCGGGATTCCGAGGATGAACCACGCCCAGCGCCAGCCCTCGGGGCCACCGGCGATCGTCGCGATCGCGCCGACGAGTACCGGGCTTGCGAGCGCGAGCCCGTGGCCGATCATGTCGTTGAGCGCGGACATGCGGGCGCGCACGCCGATCGGGTAGTTGTCGGCGAGCAGGGATCCGTGGACCGGAATCGTGCTCGCCTTGGCGATACCGGTCCCGAACCGCGTCCAGAACAACATGAACGCGCTGGTAGCCAAACCGGAGAGGAACACGAAGAAGCCGAAGAACAGGCCCGAGAACCCGACGATGGGCACCCGCTTGACGCGGTCGCTCAGCCAGCCCAGCGGCACGGCACCCAGCACGAAGAACGCCGCCGAAGCGGTGCCGATGAAGACGATCGCGCCTTTGCTGATACCGAACGTGGCGCGGATCTCCGGTGCGAGCGTGAAGATCGCCGCGCCCTCGAGCTCGTCGAGCGAGTTGAGCAGCGTGAGGACGACGAACATCATCATGCCGCCCCGCTTGACCCCGTCACGCAGCGAAATGGGCGCCGCGTTCACTCCAGGCAGCAGGTCGTCGGGAAAGTTCACCTGGTCGCGGGCTCGCGCTTGGGCTGCGTCTCGGGCGTCCTCCCCGGCAAGGACCGTCGCGGTCAGCGCGGCAGCATCACCAGGTGATCCGTCGTCTGCGCCCACCGGTCCCCCCGTTGCTGGCAGGACCGGATCGTATGACGTTCCCGCGCGTCACGGGCGCCAGCACCCAGCGCCGCATCCTCGTGACACTCCGCCCCCACACCCACAATCGCTGGCGCCCAGCCAACGTGCGACGATGCCCGCTGGACTGGGGGGTCGCGGTGGCAGGACGGACGGGAGCATCACCGGCGGAGCGGATCCTCGATCTCGCGGCGTACCTGAAGGCCCGGCGTGGGACGCAGGTGACGCTCAGCGACATCTGCTCCGACGTGCCGGGCTACGACGACACCGGTGCGCCGCGCGACGACCACGGCGAGCTCGTGGCCGACACGCGTGAGTGGGAGACGTTGCGCAAGAAGGTGGCCCGCGACCTCAAGGACCTCGCCGAGCAGTGGAACATCCACGCCGATTGGGACGAGGGCGCCAAGACCTACATGTTGCGGCCGGCGTTCTTCACGCCCGACGAGCGGGCCGCGCTGATCGCCGCGGCGGCGACCGTCGATGTGCGTGGTCCGGGTGAAGAGCACCCCGGCGATCTCGGTGCCGCGGTGGATGACGCCTACGCGCAAGTGGTGGTGGGCGTGCCCGACCTGGTGGTGGCGCTGCGCAACGCGTGCGCGACCGGCACGCCGGTGCTGTTCCGTCATGGTGGGCACGAACGCGTGCTCCAGCCGTTTGCGCTTGGGCAGTGGCAGACCCACTGGTACGTGGCGGGATGGTGCCCCGACGCGCAAGCGATGCGGCGGTATCGCCTCGACCGTATCGAGCAGCCGGATGCCGGCGAGGCTGCGATCACGCCTGCCGGTGATCCAGAGAGCTTCACCGTGCCCGAGTGGTTCCGCGCCGACCTGGCCTTCGACATGGACCCCAACTCGTGGGGCCACGACGCGGCTCTGCACGCACGCGTGCGGGTGGGGCTCGATCACCTGCCGGCGTTCCTGCGCGACGTAGGCGGCGTCGTGGACGGCCGCACCGACGAACACGCCGACGTTGTCCTCACCGTCCGTCACTACCAGTGGACGCGCGACCGGATCCTCGGGTTCCGCGGGCACGCGGTGCCGCTGGAGCCGCCCGAACTCGTGGCGCTCGTGCGCGAGCACCTCACGGCGACCGCCGGGGCCGCGTGATGCCACCGCTCACCAAGGATCGCCACTTCGAGGTGCTGCGCACCGTGCTCGCGCTCGTGGAGGAGCAGGGCTCGGTGACGTTGGCCGACGGCGCGGCCGCAGCAGGAGTGGACGAGGACACGCTGCGCGGGCTGCTCG
>CAMDCC010000042.1 GCA_945889545.1 Bifidobacterium breve
CGTCGAAGCGGAGGGAGAGCTTCCCCTCCAGGTTGGCAATGTCGGTCTTGACTCCGGCGATGTCGGCTTTGGTCGCGATCTCATGCCACCCGAAGGGCGGGATGCACTCCATCAGTGCGGCGGCTGCGGCAGGTCCGAGTTGATCAGCCAAGGCTTGTGATGCTTCCACTCGAGAACGCCTTCATTGAGATCGGGCGTCGGGAGCCATATTCCCCTCCTCGCGGGGTCGGAGCAAGCGAGTGGGGAACCTTCCGCCGAGGCGACGCCCGGTTCCCGAGGCGTGCGGCGATCATCGCACCGGGGTGTGACGGTGCGCGACCGTCGGCGCGGGTCAGGCCGGACGGGCGACCTCGAACAGCGGCTCGTAGTGCTCGACGGTTGGGAACGGCTCATAGAAGTGGTGCAGCAACGCCTTCCACTCCTCGAACTTGGGTGAGCCACGGAAGCCCTCGGTGTGAGCTTCCAACGTGTCCCACCCCACGAGCAGCGCATACCGGTCGGGCGTCTCGAGGCAGCGCTGAAGCTGGAGGTGATCGAACCCCGGCATCGACGAGATGATCGCCTTCGCCTCGTCGAACGCCGCTTCGAACGCGGGGCTCTCGCCCGCGCTCACATTGAGGATCACCAGTTCCAAGATCATCGGGGCACGGTAGTTGCCAGTCGCTACTTCTTCTCGACGATTGCCACCGTGAGGGACGTGGTGCTCGTCTCGTCTCAGCGCATTCGTTCGGTACTCACGTCGTCGGACGGGGCCTGACGCAGGCGCCCCGCCGACTCATGGTCGCCACCATGGCGACACGGAGCCCGACCGGAGTCGTTCCACGCATCAGCCTACGCGGACTGCGACCCATCGGCTACGAATTGGATCATGGCCTACGACGAAGGACTCGCCGATCGGGTCCGCGCGCTGCTCGGCGACGATCCGCGCCTGAGCGAGCGCAAGATGTTCGGCGGGCTGTGCGTGATGTTGAGCGGCCACATGTGCGTGGGCATCGTCGGCGATGAGCTCATGGTTCGAGTGGGTGCCGACGGCTACGCGCAGGCGCTCGCACATCCCGACACGCGTGAGATGGACTTCACCGGTCGGCCGATGAAGACCATGGTCTTCGTTTGCGCCACTGGCATCGCCACGAAGGCACAACTCGAGCACTGGGTCGACCGCGGCCTCGAGTTCGCCGGGTCACTCCCGCCCAAGCACTGAGCCGAACTCAGACGCTTGCTCCTGACGACACCGGCGTCGGGAGTGAGAGCACGGTGTCGCCGGCGAGAGTGGGTCCGGTGGTGTGGAGGTGACACCACACGGTCGTGCCGTTCGGGGTTTCGAACGGCGCGGGATCGTCGACTGCGCACACGTCCATCGCGTACGGGCAGCGCGTGTGGAAGCGACAGCCGCTCGGGGGATCGGTGGGGCTCGGGATGTCGCCTTCGAGCACGATGCGCTTGCGCTCGCGTTGGCGGACGGGATCGGGCACGGGGATCGCCGACAGCAACGCCTCGGTGTACGGGTGCGTCGGGCTGTGCGCCACGTCGCCCGCTGGTCCGATCTCCACGATCCGCCCCAGGTACATGACCGCGATGCGGTGGCTGATGTGGCGCACCACCGACAGATCGTGCGCAATAAAGAGGTATGCCAGCCCGAGCCGCTCCTGGAGATCGGCGAGCAGGTTGATCACCTGCGACTGGGTCGACACGTCGAGCGAGCTCACCGGTTCGTCGCACACGAGGAGCCGCGGATTGAGCGCGAGCGCACGGGCCACCGCGATGCGCTGGCGCTGCCCACCCGAGAACTCATACGGGTAGCGGCTCAGCATGTGTCGACCCATGCCCACCAGCTCGAGCAGGTCGCCGGAGCGCTGGTCGCGAACCTTGCCGCGCAAGCCTTCGTGGATCTCGAGCGGCTCACCCACCGCGTTGGCGATCGTGGCGCGCGGGTCGAGCGACGAGTACGGGTCTTGGAAGATGATCTGCATCTCGCGTCGGCCGCGCTGCAACGCGCGTCCGCCGAGCTGGAGGATGTCCTGACCCGCTTCCCCGGCTTGGGGCGTGAACACCACCGAGCCACCCGATGCCTCGATCAGTCGCAGCACGAGGCGCGCGACCGTCGACTTCCCCGAGCCGCTCTCCCCCACGAGCCCGAGCGTCTCGCCGGGCGCGATCGAGAAGTCGACGCCGTCGACGGCGTGCACGTGCCCCTGCACGCGGCGCAGGAAACCGCGCACGATCGGGAACTCCTTGCGCAAGCCCCGCACCTCGAGCAGCGGCGCCGACGCCGCGCCCACCGCAGCCGACGGCGACGTCGCCACCGAGATCTCCGGCGCACCCGCAAGCGTGAGCTCGCTCTCGCGCACGCAGCGCGCCGACGCGGCGTCGCTTCCAGATTGGATGCGACGCGTCAACGGCACCGGACCGGCGATGCACACCGGCTGCGCGTACGAGCAGCGCGGATGGAACCGACACCCGTCGGGCAACGAACCGGGCCGCGGCACCTGCCCGGGGATCACCGTGAGCCGCTCGCCCGGCCGCGCCGCCTGCGGCATCGAGGCCAACAGCCCCTCCGAGTACGGGTGGTGCGGGCGCACGAACACCTCGTGCACCGGCGCTTCCTCCACGATCTCGCCCGCGTACATCACCGCGACCCTTTCGCAGATGTCGGCGACCACACCGAAGTCGTGGGTCACGAACAGCACCGCGGTGCCGAACTCCGCTTGGATCGACCGGATGAGGTCGAGGATCTGGGCCTGCACAGTCACGTCGAGCGCGGTCGTGGGCTCGTCGGCGATCAGGAGCTTCGGGTCGCACGACAACGCCATCGCGATCATCGCCCGCTGGCGCATGCCCCCGGAGAACGCGTGCGGGTAGTCGTCGACGCGCCGATGCGCGTCGGGGATGCCCACCAAGTCGAGCATCTCGACGGCCCGCGCCTTGGCCGAAGCCCGCGACACCGATTGGTGCGCCCGCACCGCGCGCGCGATCTGGTTCCCGACCGTGAACGCGGGATTGAGGCTCGTCATCGGCTCCTGGAAGATCATCGCGATCTCATCGCCACGGACGCGCCGCATCTCGTCGTCGCCCAGCTCAAGAAGCTCACGGCCATCGAACTGGATCGAGCCGCTCACGCGTCCGTTGGCCCGCGCGATCAACCCCATCACGGCCAGCGCGGAGACCGTCTTGCCCGAGCCGCTCTCCCCGACGAGTCCGAGTGTCTCGCCGGGCGCAATCGAGAAGCCGACGTCTTCGACCACCTGGATCCACCCGTCGGCCCCGGCGAACTCGATGCCGAGCCCCGACACCGTCAGCAGGGCGTCGCTCATGCGCAACTCACGCGTCGCTCTTGAAGCGCTCGCGGCCGAGGGCGTCGCGCAGACCGTCGGCAATCACGTTGAACGCGAGCACCGTGAGCGCGATGGTCACCCCGGGCACGATCAACGGCCACGACGACGTGAAGATAGATGCGTAGGCGTCGTGGAGCATCCCGCCCCAGCTCGCGCCGGGCGGTTGCACACCGAGCCCGAGGTAGCTCAAGCCGGCTTCAGCGAGCAGCGCGTACCCGAGCGCCAGCGCGAGCTGCACGATCAGTGGCGACGCCACGTTCGGGAAGATGTGGCGCCGGATCATCCGAACGTGGCCGGCGCCAAGCGAGCGCGACGCCTCGATGAACGTCTCCTCGCGAATTGCGAGCACCGGACCTCGCAGCAAGCGAACGAACCCGGGCACGAACACGATCGCCAACGCGATCGACATGTTGAACAGGCTTCCGCGCCCGAGGAGCGACGCGACGACCAGCGCCAGGATCAGCGGCGGGAACGTGAAGCCGGCATCCACGATGCGCATGATGACGCTGTCGACCCGCCCGCCGAAGTAGCCCGCGACCAATCCGATCGGCACCGCGGCGAGCGCGGCCATGCCCACCGTCAGGAACGACACCTGGAGCGACGCGCGAGCGCCGAACATCAGCCGCGACAAGATGTCGCGCCCGATGGCGTCGGTGCCGAGCCAGTGCGACCCGTACGGCGTGGAGTTCACCCGGGAGAAGGTCTCGGTCTCCGAGTGGGGCGCGAGCACGTTGGCGAAGATCGCGGCCACCACCATCGCCACGATGAATGCGAGCCCGGCCACCGCCACCTTGTTGGCAAAGAATCGCGACCAGAAGCGCCGCGTGCTCGAGATCAGCACGTTGGCGGGCGCGTCGTGCTCTCCGATCGGCGCGGTCGGCATCCCCACGGGCGACGACAGGCTCACTGGAGCTGCACCAGCCTCATTGAAGTTGCACTTTGGGATTGAGGTACGCGTACCCGATGTCGACGGCGAGGTTCACGAGCACGAAGATGATCGCGACCACGAGCACTCCACCCTGGATCACCGGAAGGTCCTTCGAGCCGGTCGCCGTGAGCAAGTAGCTGCCGAGACCGGGCATCGAGAAGATGTTCTCGATGATGAACGTGCCGCCGAGCAGATAGGCGAACTGGATGCCTGCGATCGTGAGCGGCGCCGCCGCCGCATTTTTCAAAGCGAGCTTGCCGATGATCTCGCGCTCGCGTAGCCCCATCGCTCGCGCGCTGCGGATGTAGTCCTGGTCGAGCACGTCGATGAGCGAGCCGCGGAGCTGGCGCGCCAGCGTGGCGCCGCCGGCTAAGCCGAGGGCAACGCACGGAAGGATGAGGTGCTCGAACCATCCCCAGAGCGACTCAGAGATCGGCACCCACCCGAGCGACGGCAGGATGTTGTGGCTCACCGCGAAGAAGCTGATGAGGAGGATCGCCACCCAGAAGTCGGGCATCGCGATTCCGGTGCTCGAGCCGAGCGTCATGAGTCGGTCGAGCCAGCTTCCCGGACGGGTCGCCGCCACGATGCCCGCCGGGATCCCGATGAGGAACGACACCACCATCGCACCCAACGCCAGGCTCAACGTGATGGGGAACCGCTGCCAGATGTTCTCGGCCACGGTGCCCCGGTTGAAGAGTGGATGGCCGAGATCCCCTTGGATCGCGTGCGTGACCCAACGCCAGTACTGCGAGAGGAACGACTCGTCGAGGTGCAGCTCGTGCCGGATACGGATGATGGTGGCGGGATCGGCCTTCGTGCCTCCCGCGAGCGTGAACGACGGGTCACCAGGGACGATCAGCACCAACCCGTACACGATGAACGAGATGAGGAACAGCAGCGGGATGAGCGCGAGCAACCGCCGCAGGATGAACGTAGCCATGAATACCCCGCGCTACGTCACTTCTTGATGAACACACCTTCGAGGTTGGACCGGCACGCGCCGATCGGCGCATTCGGCGGTCCGCCCACCCGCTCCTTGCTGTAGGCCACCATCGACTGCTCGAAGACGAGCGGGATCTCGTAGCCCTTCTCCATGATGATCGCTCCGGCTTGCTGCATCAGCTCGCCCGAGCCCTCCGGGTCGTCGATCGTCTTGCGCGCTTCGACCACGAGCGCTTCGATGTCGGGCCGCACCGAGCCGAACGCGTTCGCCACGAACCCGGTGTCGGTGTAGTTGCTCTGGAAGTTGTTCCACGACGCGGGACCGTTCGTGAGCGCGACGCTCACCACGGCTTGACCCGTCTTCTTGCCGAACACCTCGCTGAAGTACTCACCACCGGCGACCGGGATGATGTTGGCAATGAACCCGGCCTTGGCCATCTGGTTCTTCAGCAGTGGTCCCATGCGCTCGAACGTGGGCGCGCCCGCCGGAACCACCATGTCGAATTCGACACCGTCGGGGAAGCCCGCGGTCTCGAGCATCTTCTTGGCCTTCTTCGGCTTGTACGAGTACTTCCCCTCGAGGCTCTTGTTGTGGGCCGCCGAGACCTTCGGGAACGGCTGGTCGGCGATCTCGTTCTGGCCGTTGTAGACCACCTTGTTGAGCGCCTTGCGGTCGACCGCGAACTCCAGCGCGGCGCGCACCTCTTCGTTGTCGAAGGGCGCTTCGTCCTGGCGCAACTGGAGCAGCGTGTAGTCGAGCGACTCCGTGACGCTGATGCCGAGGCTCGGGTCGGCGTCAACCGCCGGGAAGTCCTCGGGGCGCAGGTCGATCATGTCGACCTCGTCGGACTTCAGCGCGGTGACGGCCTGCGGGCCTTGGCCCACCTGCACGAACTGCACGCCCCCGAGCTTGTACTTCTTGGCGTCGCGGTACGAGTCGTTCTTCTCGAGCTCGATGAGCTGACCGGCCTCGAAGCTCTTCAGCTTGAACGGTCCGGAACCGATCGGGTGCTCTTCGGCGTCGGCGAGCGACGACGGCGACACGATCTGACCGTCGATGTACGTGAAGGCCCAGAGCAGGTCACCGGCGACCGGCGTCTTGAGGTGCAAGACGACCGTCAGCGGGTCGGGCACGTCGATCGTGTCGATCGCGAACAGCGACGTGCGCTGCGGGCTCTTCTTGGTGTTCAAGAGGCTGGCCTTCACGGCTTCGCCGTCGACCGGGGTGCCGTCGGAGAAGACGTTGTCGGCGTAGAGGTGCAGGGTGACGGTGAGCGAGTCGTCGCTCACCTCCCATCTCTCGGCCACGCCGCCGCTGATCTCGGTGTTGCTGCCGTCCTTGGTGACCGACTCGAGGATGAGGTTGGTGACGCCGTACGAGCAGTCGTTGTTGAGCGTGCCCGGGTTGAAGTTGTCACCGAAGAGGTTGGGGAGGTCGCGGGCGTACCGCAGGATCCCGTTCGGGTCGACCTTGGCGCCGGCCGACTGGCCGCTCTCGGCGCCGGCGACGCTCGCCACCGCGACCATGAGCGTTGCGGCAACCGCCGCGACGAGTGCCTTGCGAGTCCGGCCGGCCATCACGTTCCCCCCTCGCGCGATCCCCCCGGATCGCGCCTGGCGGGAGCGTAGTTGCAATGAGGGAGCGACGGCCTGGACTGCGGCTGGGCTCGCGACCTCGCCCTACGATCATCGACCGTGACTGCACCGTCGGTGGATCGCGGCGACACCCCGACGACGATCTTCGTGCACGTCCCCAAGACCGCGGGAACGTCGCTGGTGGCGATGCTCCGCCAAGAGCACGGGCGCAGCGCGGTGTGGGGCATGTACGGCGAGGAGCGTGACGCGCTCGTCGAGCAGTACCTCGCCCTCCCCGCCAACGAGCGCGCGCAGATCCGCGCCATCACCGGCCATGTGGAGTTCGGGGTCCACCGCTTCGTCGCTGGCCCGGTCCGCTACGTGACGATGCTGCGCGATCCGATCGACCGCGTGGTCTCCCACTACCACTACGCGCGCCGCGTCACGTCGGAAGAATGGGCACGGCGGGCACTCGAGGGCGTGGTCTCGCTCGACGACTACGTGACCCGTTCACCAGATGCGCCGAAGTTCAACAACGCGCACGTGCGCTTCTTGGGGGGCGATCTCCGCGAGTCCGAACTTCCACCGACGCGACACATGCTGGACTGCGCGAAGCGCAACCTCGAGCGTTTCGCGGTCGTGGGCCTCCAGGAACGCTTCGACGAGTCGGTGCTGCTGATGCGCCGCGCGCTCGGCTGGGGTTGGCCGTCGCTCCGGCAGCACAACGTCACGGCGGAACGACCCCACGTTGGCACCCTCGACGCCCACACCCGCGATCTGATCGCGGAGCACAACGCTTTGGACCTCGAGCTCTACGCGTTCGGCCGGGAGTGCTTCGAGCGCCAGCTCGCCGCGTACGGACCGGGACTCCACGAGGATCTCGCCACGTTGCGGGGCGCGCGCACCGCGACCGTCACCGACGACGGGCTGCACCTCTCCGTGGTGGTGATGGGCTACGGAAACGAAGCCACGATCGTCGAGGCGGCGCGGTCGCTGCTCGCGCAGGCGACCCAAAACTCGGCGAAAGGCGAGCGGATGGAGGTGATCGCCGTGGTCTCCGGTGACGACCGATCCGCGGAGCTCCTGCACGAGCACTTCTCCGACCTGCACGTCGTGGACTCGCCCACGCGCCTGCTGCCCGGCGGCGCCCGGAACGCCGGGATCACCCATACCCGCGGGGAGATCGTGGCGTTCCTCGCCGGGGACTGCATCGCCGCGCCGGGGTGGGCGGCCGCGCGGATCGCCTCGCATCGCGCGGGTCACGAGGTCGTAGCCGGGGCAATGGACGTGGCTCAGGGCGCCGGCCCCGTCGCGCTCGCTGAGCTCGTCCTGCTCTACTCGGCGCGGCTCGCACGGGGCCCAGCCGGCCCCGCCTCGCACCCGCAGGCACACGGCCTTTCGTTCACTCGCCGGGTGCTCAACGAAATAGGGCCGTTCCGCGAAGACGTGCGGATCGGCGAGGACACGTTGGCGTCGCATCGCCTGCATGCGAACGGGATCCCAGTGTGGTTCGACCCGGCGATCGTCGCCGAGCACGTCGGGCCCGCGACCTTCCGGGCGTTCCTACGCGATCAGCACGCGCGGGGACGGCGTGAGAGCGAGTGGGACTCGATGCAGGGCGGGTTCCCTCGCCGATGGTTCGACGCTCTCCCCGGGTTCAGCGTCGTGCTGCGCGCAAGCAAGCGCTTCTTCGCGCGTCTGAGATGGATCCTTGCTGGCGCATGGCGCGCATCGCGCGGGCATCGGTGGCACCTCGTCACGGCCATGCCCGCGCTGTTGGTCGGCCTGATGGCTCGACAGCGTGGCTGGATGGCCGACCAGCGCCGGTCACTCCGACGGCCGGTGCCGGAGTAGCTCGGCGCATCCGCCGATCCATTCGCTCAGCACCCCCACGATCACCAGGGGGAACGCGAGCAGGAACCAGCGGCGCGTCGACCCGCCCCAGCGCAACGCGTTGCCCGTGACGCGCGTGAGTCGTCGAGGCACACCGAGCAGCGTGAGCCCCACGATTCGCCGCGTCCGACGCCACCCCCGTTTCGGGGAATCGGCCAGCAGGCGCCGCGCCGCACGCCGTCCCGCAGCGAACCGGTGGCGCACGAGTCGCGCGGGATTCCGTGAGTCGTTGTGCTCGACCATCACGAATGTAGGCTCGTGGTACGCGCCATAGCCGCGACTGAACAGCTCGTCGTTCACCGCGGCGATCGGATCGTCGCTCGCGCCGCCGTCGAAATCTCCAATGCTGAGCAGGGCAGCGCGCGCGTACGAGCAACGGTGCGGTGGTTGGAGAAGCTCACCAGCGGGCGCGTTCGGCAAGGCCGTGCTGTGCTCGAGAAAGTGTCGAGCCCATCCCGACAGCGTTTTCGTGGTGTTCTGTTGCGTACCGCTCACCATCGCGTAGCCGCGCTGGTGCGCGGCGATACACGCGGCGGCGGCCTCGATGCGGTCAGGTTCGTCGGGCGCGACGACGATGACCGAGAGAGCGTACGTGCCGTCGGCCGAGCGTGGCCCGCGATACGCCGTGTTCGCGATGACCGGCAGGTCGACCGGTCGGGGCCACCATCGGACGAGTCGACCAGGCGGAGTGAGCAGGTGCGAGTATTCAGACTGGAACTCAAGATGGGGATCGGCCTCCCGGTACTTGGCGAACCGCTGCTGGCGACGATCTTCCGTGGCGCTCGCGAGATGTTGGATGCGGAACGTGGTGCGGCGCCAACGGTCGGGCGGGATCGACGTAGGAAGCGGAACGAAATGGAGACGATCCGACGGGAACGTCTGGCCGGGTTCGAAGGGAAACAAGCGACCGACCCACAACGAAGCGTCGTCGTAGTGCTCCAGCCCGTCGATCATCCGGTACACCCGGAGCAGGTACGCGGCGTCGCGCGCTGCGCCGCCGTCGACGAAGGCGCGCAGCGCGACCGCGTCGGTGGGGTCGATGCGCTCGTCGGCGTCGAGCGAGATCACCCAATCCGGTTCGAGCTCGGCCGCCGCTTCGAGCAGCCGAGCGCGGTTCGCGGCGTCGTCCCAGCCGCGGTAGTCGGACCGGCGCGGATTGGTGAGCACGCGCTGCACCAACGGATGAGCTTCGAGCACTGCTCGCGTTTCGTCGGTGCTGCCGTCGTCGAGCGCCACGATTGCGTCGGCGAATCGTGCGACCGATTCGAAGTACTCCGACAGATCGTGTGCACAGTTGCGCGCCGGAAGCAAGCAGACGAACATCGCCGAGCCCCTTCGCACTGTGACGGATGAGCCTGTGACCAACCCGAATGTAGCGTCAGGCGGCGCGGCGGATCACGCCGTTGACGTGATCATCCCGACACGAAACCGGTGGGAGCTCACGCGAGACGCGATCGAGTCGGTGCGCGCGCAGACGTACGCCAACTGGCGACTCGTTGTGGTCGACGACGCGAGCGACGACGGCAGCACCGAACGGCTTGCGACGATCGCCGCGGCTGATGATCGCATCACGCTCGTCCGACAACCCGTGCAGGGCGGTTCGAATGCCGCGCGCCAGGCCGGACTCGACGCATCGACGGCACCGCTCGTTGCCACGCTCGACAGCGACGACCTCTGGCGCCCGGCAAAGCTCGAACGCCAGGTGCGGCTGCTGTGCGATCCCGAATCGAATGGCACGGGCCTCGTCGTCTGCTGGCACGAGTACGAGCGGATCGAGGACAGACACCGGGGCTCAGTGCAGCGGCCCTCCTTCGACGGCCGCGTGAATCCCCTCACCTCCTACAACATGAGCACCCCATTGGTCGCGCGCGCCGCGCTCGAGGCTGCCGGCGGGTTCACCGCGCCGGGTGGTGCGTGGTTCCGCACCAGCGAGCACGTCGATCTGTTCGTGCGGCTCACAGCGCAGGCCGCGGTCGCCGTCGTCCCCGAGATGCTCGTCGAGTGCCGCCACCATCGCGGCACGCGCAACAGCGACGCCCAGGGCACGCAGCAGGCGGCCGCCGAAGCCGTGGCGCTGCTGGCCACACTCGAACCCGGGCTCAGCGATCGGCCCCGCATCCGGGCATGGCTCCGGGCGTGGGTCGGGGCGCGCCACCTCGCCATCGGCGATCGCCGGGCTGGGATCTCGTACCTCCGGTCGGCGTGCGCGGCAGCCGATCTGCGAACCGCGGCGCGGGTCCTGCGCGCGTACGGTCCGTTCACGGTGAAGCAGGTCGTCCGTTCTGCATTCGGTCGAGGTGCACGCTGAGCGCGCCCTCGGTTTCACCCACGGTGTCGCCCACAGTGTCGCCCACAGTGTCGGTGGTCGTCTTCGGGTACCGGAACGAGTCGACGGCCGTCGCCGCGGTGGCGTCGGTGCGCGAACAGGCCGCCGCCGACCTTGCGGGGTCTGAAGCGATGGAGATCATCTTTGTCACTTCGGGCGGCGACAGCTCGGCTGCGCTCGTGCGTGCGCACGCCACCGATGTGACCGTGATCGAATCGCCCACTCGCTGGCTCCCCGGCGCCGCGCGCAACGCGGGTGTGGCCGCGACGACAGGCCCCGTCGTTGCGTTCCTCGAGGCCGACTGCGAGGCCGAGCCCGGCTGGCTGGCCTCCCGTCTCGAGGCCCATCGCGGCGGGCATCCCGTGGTGGCGTCGGCGATGACGTGCAGCGGACCGAGCCGCCCGTGGTCGTGGGCCGGTCACTACACCGTGTTCCGCGCCCGGCTCCCGGGCCAACCGGCCGGGCCGCTCGCGCCCGACGACCCGGCCGCCCACGGATTGTCGTTCGCGCGCGACGTGCTCGACCGCATCGGCCCGTTCGACGAGACGCTGCGCATCGGCGAGGACACCGACACGCTCCAGCGGCTGCGCGATCTCGGGATCGACGTGTGGTTCGAGCCGCAGGCGCGGACCGGGCACCGAGGTCCGAGGTCCACACGCGAGCTGCTGGCCGACGCGTATCACCGCGGCCGACGATCGGCCGATTACGCCCGCCTCGGCGGAGAACGCGTCGACCCGGTGCTCGCAGTGGTGCGATTCGTGCCCCGGTGGCTCCGCGAGCTGTATGGCACGGTTGTCAGTGCGTGGCGCCGGGGGCGGGGCGAGCGATGGCGGATCGTGGTCGCACTGCCGTGGATCGCGATAGCCACCGCGGCCCGCCGCGCCGGCTACACCGCCGAACAGCTCCGGACGCGCGACGACTGACGATCAGAGCGCGACGAACTGGTAGCCGAGCTCGTGAGCGCCGTCGATGATGGTGGGCAGGGCGGCGACCGTGATCGTTGCGTCGGACCTTCCGTCGTGCAGGATCACGATCCGTCCCGGCGCAAGGTGCTCGAGCACATGGTTGGCGAGCGCGTCTGGCGATGGGCGACGCCAGTCTTTGGGATCCACGCTCCACATCACCGGCACGAGCTGGCGAACCAGGATGCGCTCGGTCGCAATCGCGTTGATGTGGCCGTAGGGAGGCCGGACGTACCGGGGCGCGGCACCCGTCGTTGCGGTGAGGAGGCTGACGCATCGGTCGAGCTCGTCGTCGAGCGCGGCCGCGGTCAGCTCGGTGAAGCGCGTGTGGGTCCACCCGTGGACGCCGACGGTGTGCCCAGCGTCGGCCAGCGCGCGCGTGAGATCGGGCTCGCCCGAGGCCGCGTCGCCGGTCACGAAGAACGTGGCGGCCACGCCGGCAGCGGCCAGCGCGTCGAGCACCGCAGGCGTCGACTGCGGATGCGGACCATCGTCGAAGGTGAGGGCGACCACGGGATCGTCCTCTTCGAAGCCTCCGTCGGGCAGCTCCCACAGGTGGCGCACCACCACGGGCGCCGAGCGTCGTGCCACACCCGAGATCCTGACACCGCGCCACACGGTGCCGCTTCCTACTTCCTCGAGGGAGGCTCCGAGCCAGGTTGGCGACCTCGCCCTACCATCTCGACCTTGACTGCACCGTCGGTGGAGCGCGGCGACACACCAACGACGACGATCTTCGTGCACGTCCCCAAGACCGCGGGAACGTCGCTGTTGGCGATGCTCCGCCAGGAGCACGGGCGCGAGGCGGTGTGGCGCATGTACGGCGAGGAGCGCGCGCTCGTCGAGCAGTTCCGCGCCCTCCCTGCCGGCGAGCGTGCGGGGATCCGCGCCGTCATGGGCCATGTGGCGTTCGGGCTCCACCATTTCGTCGCTGGTCCCGTCCGCTACGTGACGATGCTGCGCGATCCGATCGACCGCGTCATCTCGCACTACCACCACGCGCGACGCGTCACGTCGGAACCATGGGCGCTGCGGGCGCTCGAGGGTGTGGAGTCGCTCGCCGACTATGTGACCCGTTCATCAGAATCGCCGGTGCTCAACAACGCGCACGTACGCCTCTTGGGCGGTGATCTCCGCGAGCCCGAGCGTCCACCGTCGCGACACACGCTGGACCGCGCGAAGCGCAACCTCGAGCACTTCGCAGTCGTGGGCCTCCAGGAGCGCTTCGACGAGTCGATGCTGCTGATGCGCCGCGCGCTCGGTTGGGGTTGGCCGTCACTCAGGGAGCACAACGTCACGGCGGATCGACCCGCGGTTGACACGCTCGACGCCGACACCCGCGATCTGATCGCGGAGCACAACGCATTGGACATCGAGCTCTACGAGTTCGGCCGGGCGTGCTTCGAGCGTCAGCTCGCCGCGTACGGGCCGGGGCTCCACGAGGATCTCGCCACGTTGCGGGACCGACGCACCGCGACCGCAACCGCAACCGCAACCGACGACGGCTTGCATCTCTCCGCGGTGGTGATGGGCTACGGCAACGAAGCCACGATCGTCGAGGCGGCGCGGTCGTTGCTCGTGCAGGCGACCCAAAACTCGGCGAGCGGCGGTCGAATGGAGGTCGTAGCCGTTGTCTCGGGTGGCGACCGATCCGCGGAGCTCCTGCACGAGCACTTCCCCGACCTGCGCGTCGTGGACTCCCCCACGAGCCTGCTGCCCGGCGGCGCGCGCAACGTCGGGATCGCCCACACGCACGGGGCGATCGTGGCGTTCCTCGCCGGGGACTGCATCGCCGCGCCGGGCTGGGTGGCCGCGCGAATCTCTGCCCATCGCGCGGGTCATGAGGTTGTGGCCGGTGCAATGCGCGTGGCCGACCGTGCCGGTCTCCTCGCGCGTGCCGAACTCTCCTTGCTCCACTCGGCGCGACTCGCATGGGGCCCGGCCCGCCACGCTTCACGCCTGCAGGAGCGGGACCTCTCGTTCACCCGCCGGGTGCTCAACGAGATCGGTCCGTTCCGCGACGATGTGCGGATCGGCGAAGACCTGTTCGCGACGTTTCACCTGCATGCGAGCGGGATCCCCGTGTGGTTCGACCCGTCGATCGTCGCGGAGCACGTCGGCCCTGCGTCGTTCCGGGCGTTCCTGCGCGATCAACACACGCGCGGACGGCGTGAGAGTGAGTGGGATGCGATGCAGGGCGGGTTCCCTCGCCGATGGTTCGACGCTGTCCCCTGGTTTGGCGTCGTGCTGCGCGGGTGCACGCGCT
>CAMDCC010000043.1 GCA_945889545.1 Bifidobacterium breve
TTCGGCACCTCCGACGACCACACGTACTCGACCACGACCGACGGCAACGGCACCTACGGCTTCGGCAACCTGCCCGAGGGCACGTACCGAGTCACCGTGCTCACCGACACGCTGCCCGCGGGCTCGACCAACACCGTCGATCCCGACGGCGGCAACGACAACACCGCAGAGTTCACGCTCGCGGCCGGCACGTCCGACGTCTTGCAGAACTTCGCCTACCTCGTGCCGCTCGACGCACCGGCGCCCGGCTCGCTGCCCGTCACCGGCGCGACGATGCTCGGCCAACTTGTGCTCGGCGGCTCGGGCTTGACGTTCGTGGGCATCGGCTTGATGTTGGGCGGGAGTGCAAACTTCTGGCGAAGGTTGCGGCTGCTCGTGCACTTGCCAAGCTGACTCCTCCACTTCTCCCCGCGGCGCCGCTCGGAGCCAAGGAGACCGGGCGCATGGACGGTCCCGACGGCAAGGTGGGCCACGCCGAGGTCAAGATCGGCGATTCGATCCTGATGCTCGCCGACGAGTTCCCCGACATGGGCGCCCGCATGGGGACCTTCGAGGACCCGCTCGGCCACAAGTGGAACGTGGCCACCCACGTCGAAGATGTCTCACCGGAGGACATGGAGGCGCGCGCCGCGGAGGCCATGCAGAACATGTAGCTGGTAACTCGGGTGCCATCTCTGGGGCCTCTCCCCCCAGAGGTACGACGCCAACCCGCAATACGATGCATCCATGAGGCTCGACGAGGTCCGCAACTCCGACGCGGCCAAGTACGGCAAACCGCTCGACGGCGTGCGCATCCTCGCGGCCGAGCAGATGCAGGCGCTCCCCTACGGCACGCAACTGCTCGCACGACTGGGTGCCGACGTGGTGAAGGTCGAGCACCCGACCGAAGGTGAGTCGGGACGCGGTGCGCAGCCCGCCATGACCGACCCCACCGGTCGACCAGCAGGCGCGACGTTTCTTCGCAACAACCTGAACAAGCGCAGCATCGGCATCGACCTCAAGCATCGGGATGGCAAGGCCCTGTTCCTGAGGCTGGCAGCCGAGGTGGATGTGGTGGCGGAGAACTTCAAGGCGGGCACGATGGATCGCCTGGGGTTGGGCTACGCCGATGTTGCCGCCGTCGCGCCGGGGGCCATCTATCTCTCCATCTCAGGATTTGGAAACTCACCGACGCCGTATTCGGGATGGCCGGCGTACGCGCCGGTCGTCGAGGCGATGTCGGGGATCTACGAGTACAAGCGTCCACCCGGGCAACCGCCCGTTCCGGCACCCGCCGGCGCGCTCGGCGACATCGGCACGAGCTTGTTCGGTGTCATCGGTGTGCTCGCCGCGCTTCGCCATCGCGATGTCACCGGCGAGGGTCAGTACGTCGACGTCGCCATGCTCGACTCGATGGTGGCAATGACCGATCTCGTCACGAACTTCTGGTCGATGGGGATGCGCGACCAAAAGGCCAACCTCATCATGGACGGCTTCGAGGCATCCGACGGTTGGTTCATCCTCCAGGTCGGGCGAGAGCACCAGTTCAAGAAGCTGGCCGAGCTGGTCGGTCACCCCGAGTGGGTCGACGACGAGCGCTTCGCGACACGGGCCGGCTGGGTCGAGCACCTCGACGACGTGATCCGCCCGGCCATTGCCGCGTGGGCGGGCGACATGACGAAGCTCGAAGCGTGTTCGGCACTCAGCGACGCCGGGCTCGCCGCCGGGCCGTGCTTCACAGCGCCCGAAGTGATCGCCGACGAGCACGTGGCGTCGCATCGCATGCTCGTGGAGCTCGAACGCACCGATGGCGTACCCGAGCCGGTTCTGATTCCCGGCAACCCGGTGAAGATGTCGAAGGTGGCGGACGGCCCCGACACGCGTGTGCCCTGGGTGGCCGAGCACACCGATGAGGTGCTGCGCGAAGTGTTGGACATGGGAGACCAGGACCTCGCCAAGCTGCGCGACGCCGGGGTCATCGCATGAGCCGGGACTTGGCTGGCATCGATTTCGGTACTGATCCACTCCAAGGCGCGGAGCTGCACGAAGTGTTGACAACGCTGCGCGAGAGTCAGCGGGTCGCGCCGGTGCGCTTCCACGGCAGCGACGCGGTGCTCTTCACCCGCTTCGAAGACGTACACGAGGCGTTCCGCGACGACCAGAAGTTCCCCGGGGGCGACTTCTACGAGATGGCAATCGAGCCGGTCGTGGGCCGCACGTTCATCAGCATGAACGGTCGCGAGCACGATCTTCATCGGAAACTCGCCACGCCGGCGTTCCGCTCCAAGGCCGTCACGCGCTTCGACGAAGAGTCGCTGGTGCCGCTCGCACACGAAGTGGTCGATCAGTTCGCCGACTGGGGCCACGCCGACCTCGTCGCCGAGCTCACCACAGTGCTCCCGTTCGCGGCGATCACGCGCAAGCTCGGCGTACCGCGTCGCGCCGACCAGCAGATGCGGGAGTGGGCCGACCTCATGCTCAGCTACCCGAGCAACCCCACCGGCGCGGTCGCCGCCGCCGAGCAGTTCTCCGAATCCTTGGGTCCGCTCCTCGCAGAGAGAAGAGAGAAGCCGGGCGACGATCTCCTGTCGCTGTTGGCCGCAACCGACATCGGTGGCGACAAGCTCTCCGACGACGAGATCTGCGCCACGATCCGCCTGCTCTTCGCCGTCGGCGCCACCACCACGTCACACGCAATGGCAAACATGCTGTGGACGCTCCTCGAACGCCCTGAACTCTTGGAAAGAGCAAGAGAAGAAGAGAGCCTGCGCGCCGGCATCGTGCACGAGCTGCTGCGATGGGAAGGTCCGCTTCCCACGCTCCCAAGACTTGCGTCCAAGGATGCCCGGTTCGCGGGCACGAACATCCCGGCAGGCACGATCATGCTGTTCGGGCTGGCGTCGGCCAACCGTGATCCAAGGGCCTTCACCGAGGGAACGGGAACGGATCCCGACACGTTCGACCCGGAGCGCACGCCGGGCGACATCTTGACCTTCGGATTCGGACCCAAGTTCTGCCCCGGGTCGCACCTCGCCCGTCGTGAGCTGCTCACCGCACTCACCGTCGTGCTCGAGCGGCTCCCAGGTCTCCGGCTCTCGGATCCCGAAGGAAGTGAGCCCCGCGGCGGCGTGCTGCGGCATCCAGATTCGCTGCACTGCGCGTGGGATCTGGCGTAGGACTCTGGGTTCGGTCTTTCTCAACAGCACTGATCGAGAGCGGGGGCTCAAGATTCATGGAACCGGCGGATTTCAAAGGCAGGATCGGCCGCGACTGGCGCGACTCGGAGCCGCACTGGCCCGCGGAGGTGCATGCCGCAGCCGGCGCGCCGAACGTGATGCTCTTCGTGCTCGACGACACCGGGTTCGCGCAGCTCGGGTGTTTCGGCTCCGACATCGAGACACCGAACTTCGACCGCCTCGCTGCGGGCGGCCTGCGGTACACGAACTTCCACACGACCGCGCTGTGCTCCCCCACCCGCGCCTGTCTCATGACCGGCCGCAACCATCACTCGGTGGGCATGGGCCGCATCACGGATTTGGCGAGGGGGTTCCCCGGGTACTCGGGCCGGATCCCCAAGTCGTGCGGCTTCCTCCCCGAGATCTTGCGCGACGCGGGCTACGCCGCGTACGCGTGCGGGAAGTGGCACCTCACACCGCACGAGGAGGCGCACCTCGGCGCGTCGCGGGCGCGCTGGCCACTCGGCCGCGGCTTCGAGCGCTGGTACGGCTTCTTCGGTGGCGAGACGCACCAGTTCGCGCCCGCGCTCGCCCACGACAATCACTTCTGTGAGGCACCAGACACACCCGACTACCACCTCACCGAAGACCTCGCCGACCACGCGATCGAGTTCCTCACCGACCTGCGCGCCGTCGATCCCGACAAGCCGTTCTTCCAGTACTTCGCGACCGGTGCGTGCCACTCACCTCATCAGGCGCCCCTGGCCTCTCGGGAGAGGTATCGCGGGCACTTCGACGCGGGGTGGGACGCGTGGCGCGAAGCCACCTTCGCCCGCCAAGTCGCGGGCGGTGTCGTGCCCCCGGGCACCGAGCTCTCGGCCCGGCCTCCATGGGTGCCGGCGTGGGATTCGCTCTCGGCCGACGAGCAACGCCTCGCCGCCCGTTTTATGGAGTGCTTCGCCGCGTTCCTCACGCATGCCGACGCCCAGATCGGACGGGTACTGCGCTTCGTGGAAGAAGAGCTGGACGAGCTCGACGACACCCTGGTGATTCTCGTTTCCGACAACGGCGCGAGCTCCGAAGGTGGCGTCAACGGCTCGATCAACGACGCGCGCTCGTGGAACATGGCGCAAGCCGGTGTGAAGGAGATGGTGGCGCGCATCGATGAGCTCGGTGGGCCCACGATGCACAACAACTACCCGTGGGGCTGGACGATGGCCGGCAACACGCCGTTGCGGCGTTGGAAGCGCGAGACGCATGAGGGCGGCATTGCCGACCCGTGCATCGTGCACTGGCCCGCGCGTGTCGATGCGCGCGGCGAGATACGACGCCAGTTCGTGCACGCGATCGACATCACGCCCACGATCCTCGAGGCCTGCGGCATCGAGCCACCGGCCGTGATCGCCGGTGTCGAGCAGCGTCCGCACGAAGGGGCGAGCATCGTGTCCAGCTTTTCTGACCCGGCTGTGCCGACTCGTGTCACCCAATACTTCGAGATGCTCGGTTCACGCGCTATCCACCACGACGGTTGGAAGGCCGTCGTGTTCAAGCCGCTCGGCGCGATGTACCAGCCCGAGGACGATCCGAACCTCCCCTTCGACGACGACGTCTGGGAGCTCTTCCACGTCGCCGAAGACTTCTCGGAGTGTCACGACCTCGCAGCCGAGCATCCAGAGAAGCTCAAGGAGCTCGTCGACCTGTGGTGGACCGAAGCGGAGAAGTACAAGGTGCTGCCGCTCGACAACCGTCCCGCCGTCGCGATGATGGATCCACCACCCACCGGCATCGAGGAGCGGCACCGCTACGTGTATCGACCCGGCGGCTCGCGCGTGCCCGAAGAGCTTGCGGTCGACGTGAAGGGTCGCTCGCACTCGATCACCGCAACCATCCTTGATTCCGCCAAGTTCGGGCCGAGGGAGAGGACTCCGGGCGAAGGTGCACTGCTTGCCATGGGCTCCATCCTGGGTGGGTTCAGCCTGTTCGTGCTGGACGGGCACCTGCACTACGTGCACAACTTCCTCGGCCGCTCCGAGGATCACCTGGTCTCCGAGAAGCCCATCTCGTCCTACCTCGACACGCCCACCGGCCCGTGCGAGCTCGGCTTCGTGTTCGAGTCGGAGGGCCGGTTCCAGGGCGGTACTGCGCGCCTCACCATCGATGGCGCGAGCGTTGCCGAGAGTCAGATCAAGCGCTTCACGCCGGTGCGGTTCTCGATCACCGATGCCGGGCTCACGTGCGGTGAAGACAGCGGCTCGGCAATCACCCCGCGCTACGCGTCACCGTTCCGGTTCACCGGCGCGCTCCGACACGTGGTGGTCGAGGTGCAGGGCGACGCAGTGATCGACTTCAACGCCGCGGTCGAGGCCAGTCTCAGAACGCAGTAGATCCTGAGGGCAGGAGATCCCTAAGCCTTCGCCGCGCGCCGCTCGACTGTTCGCTTGCTCGGATACCGGCGGCGGTACAAGTAGGCGGCACCCGCGCCAATCGGGAGCGGCAGCCAGAACGAAACGAGCCGGAACACCAGCGTCGCGAGCACTGCTTCGTGGGCGCTCACACCAGCGAGCGCAAGCGCGCCAGTGAGGCCGGCTTCCACGAACCCGAGCCCACCCGGGGTGAACGGGATCATCCCGAGCACGCACGCGAACACGAAGGCCAGGAGCACCAGCCACGGCTGGGGACTCGCACCGATCGCGTAGAGCGTGACGAGCAGCGCGAAGTACTCGAAGGCCCACCGACCCACCGCCGCTCCGAGCGCGACGGGCCACTGCGCGCCCATCGTTTGACGGATCTCGTCGCGTTCCTTGAGGATGCGACCGCCCAGACCCGTCAATGGCGTCTCGCGCCAGAACAGGTTCGCAATCTTCTCGATGATGGTGCCGAGGCGACAGGCAAAGCGTTGCGACCCGAGCAACAGCCCGCCGAGCACGAGCATCGTGATGAACAACCCGGCACCGAACCATGCACCGTCGGCCAGGCCGCCAGGAACGTCGATCCCGGCGATCACGATCGCCGGGAGCGAGAGGATGGGCATCACCGCCACCGCCGCGGTGATGAGCAGCGACTGCACAGTGAGCGCAGTTGCCGCCCTCGACGTGGTGAAGCCGGCGTCGGTGAGCATCCGTGCTTGGAGCGCGGTGCCGGTGGCGCCGCCTCCGGGCGTGATGCGATTGAAGGCGTTGCCCGCGAGCTGGGTGGTGGCGACGGAGAACCACTGCGTGGTGCCCAGCGAGATCCGTTGGAGCTGCCAGATGCAGACGAAGCTCGCGCCCTCGAGGATGAGCACCGCGCCCACAGCAAGCGGGTGCACTTCGCCGAGCCGGTCCCACGCCTCGAACACCTCGGCCAGGCTCGGCGCGAAGACATAGAGGCACAGGGCGGTGATCGCCAGCAGCACGATCCGTCCCCAGCGGACACCGTGGCCCGATGGCGAGGGAACCGTCGCGGCGCCGCTGTTCACGTCGGCCACGGGCCAGACGGTAGTGCGGCCTGCAGGACCGCGCGCGTCCCTGGTTGGTGAATTGCTGAGCGCGCTCGGTACCGTCATGTGCAGCGAACGAGCGCTCTGGAGGTTCACGGTGAAGGCAATGCGCAGGATTGCGGTCGGCGGAGTGGTCGCGGTTGCGATCGGTGCGCTCGTGACCCTGCCCGTGAGCGCCCAGACGTATCCCGTGGCCGGGCCCAAGAAGGTCAAGGTGAAGGTCGGCGACAACTACTTCAAGCCGAAGAAGCTCACCATCGTCGTCGGCGACACGGTCAACTTCGTCTGGATCGGTGCCGCTATTCATGACGTGGTTGTGACAAAGGGCCCGCAGAAGTTCGAGTCGAAGAAGCAGGCAAGCGGCAAGTTCAAGCAGGTCGTGCTCGAGCCGGGCAAGTACAAGATTGTGTGCACGCTTCACCCGGGCATGGACATGAAGTTGACGGCCAAGCCACCGCCGCCGGTCACCACGTCCACCGCTCCTGGCACTCCGTAGCCCTCCCATGACTGGAATGGCATGATGGGAATCGCATGACAGGAACGGCATGACAGGACTGCTGGGGGGCGTTCGGGTCATCGAGAGTTCGCTGCTCGGACCGGCCGCGATCACGTTGCACCTTGCCGATCTCGGCGCCGAGGTGATCAAGGTCGAGCCGCCGCAGGGCGACTACGTGCGCCAGATGACGTGGCCGATCGTGGAGGGCGTCTCGCTGATGCATCTCCACATCAACCGCGGGAAGCGCAGCATCACACTCGATCTCCGTACGCCCGAAGGCGTGGAGGTATACCTCGACCTCGTGCGCAACGCCGACGCGGTGGTGGAGGCGATGCGGCCGGGCGCACTCGAGAAGCGCGGCCTCGGCTACGAGCGACTGCGGGAGGTGAACCCGCGCATCGTGTTCTGCACGATCTCGGGCTACGGCATGACCGGCCCGTACAAGGACATGCCGAGCCACGGCATCGCGTACGACACGTGGGCCGGCCTCGTGGAACCCAAGTACGACGACGACGGGTTCTGCTACATGCCCGATCACGCGTCGATGGGCATCCACGCCGGACCACTGTTCGGCGCGTTCGGGATCCTCGCGGGGATCGTGCGCGCCCGCGAGACCGGTGAGGGTTGCCGCATGGAGATTGCACAGTCCGACGCCGCGGCATACATGGACTGGTACCGCAGCGAGACGTGGCGTGCGTACGAACGACCCCAGTCGGAGGTCACGGGCAACGCGTCAGACAACTTCGAGCGGCGCGCCCCGGGCACCGCGGGCATGCGCGAAGGCGTGCGGTATCAGATCTACGAGACCACCAACGGCCACGTGTTGTTCATGGCGTCGGAGCAAGCGTTCTGGGAGAACTTCTGTCGCGGGATCGGACGGCCCGAGCTCTTCGAGCGCTGGCCGGGCGAGAAGTACGCCGACCACGCCCGCAACAACAAGGAGCTTCAGGCCGAGCTGCGCGACATCTTCAAGACTCGGACTTCCGAGGAATGGATCGCGTTCTCGAACGATGAGAACACCCCGATCGCGCCGGTGAACACACCCAAGACGATTGCCGACGATCCGCAGTTTCAGGCCCGCCTACCGTGGATCTCCCGTGACCGCCTCGGTGCCGACGAGCTGCCGATCCCGATCAAGGTGCTCGACGACGAGCAACCCGTCCCCGAGCACGCGCCCACCGTCGGCCAGCACACCAACGACGTGCTCACGAGAGTCCTCGGCTACGACGACACGCGCCTCGCCGAGCTCAAGGAGTCCGGCGCCCTCGGCTAAAAGCGGATTCTCGGCACGTTCAAGGACACATGGACGCCTTCAACGTGCCGAAAACCCGGGCTAGTGGGTCGTGTAGTCGATCTCGCCGGCGCCTTTGACGCCCACCGCGAAGCAGAAGCAGTGGATCGGCGCGTGGTCGCTGATCGGGCGCAGGCTGTGCACCTTGTCGGGTGGGATGTAGATGAGGTCGCCTTGTGAGACCTCAGCGGTCTCGCCGTCGATCGTCATGATCCCGCGGCCCGACGTGACGTAATAGAACTCGTGCGTCGGGTGCGTGTGCGGGAAGACCTGCTCGCCGCCCTTCACCTCGAACTCGTTTGCGAGCTCGAGGTATCCGCCGTCGGTGATGTCCTTCATCTCGCGAGGGTTGATGAGCCACCACACGGGCACCGTCCCGTTGTGCTCGACAACGGGTGCCACATTCTCGATCGATCTCACGTCCATCTTGATCTCACTCCCATATTGGTGAGCGTAGGCTCCGGACATGACACCACGTATCACGATCGTCGGGGGCGGGAGCACCCACTGGACGCCGCGGCTGTTGTGCGACTTCGCCAACACGCCGTCGCTCCAGAACGCCGATGTGGTGCTGATGGACGTGCAGGAAGCGTCGCTCCCGCGCATGCTCGACGTGGCCGCGCACATCATCAAGAACCGGCCGGGCATCGGTCTGTCGGTGACGACCACCACCGATCTCGACGACGCCGTGACCGATGCCGACTTCGTGATCACGTGCTTCACGGTGGGTGGCTTCGGCAGCATGAAGCACGACCTCGAGATCCCGGCGAAGTACGGCGTCGATCAGACCGTCGGCGACAGCGTCGGGCCGGGCGGCATCTCGCGGGCGTTGCGCAGCATTCCCGTGCTGCTCGGGATTGCTCAGGCCATCGAACGCCGCGCCCCGAATGCGTTGCTCCTCAACGTGACAAACCCACTCTCCGCGCTGTGCCGATCGGTCACCCGCGAGACCGGCGTCCGCACGGTCGGGCTGTGCAACGAGATGGTCGGGTGCAAGTTCGTGATGAGCCTGCTCCTCGACACCGACCTGCGCGCCGTCGACCCGGTCGTAGCCGGGGTGAACCACCTGCCCCTCGTCACCGAGATGCGGGTAGGCCAGGACAAGCAGGACGGCTTCGCCCTCTTGCGTGAGCTCCTGGACGACGAGGACAAACAACGCGAGCCGGTGTGGATGACACCGCCCGCCGGCATGCACTACCGCAAGGTGTCCGAGGGCGCCGGGTGGACGAAGGCCGACGTGATGGCCGGCAATGCCGTCAAGCTTGAGCTCTTCCGGCGCTTCGGCGTGATGCCGGGTGCATCCGACGTCCATGTGGTCGAGTTCTTGGCTGGCTTCCAGGACATCGACATCTTCCATTACCGCCTCGACGGCCACATGGCCGACAAGGCCGACGACGAGGCCTATGTCGAAGCGTTGCTCGCCAACGACGAGATCACCACGTTCCCATCCGGCGAACTCGTCGCTGAGCTCATCAACTCGATCGTGACCAACGAGCCAGTGGCGCTCCCAGTCAACCTGCCGAACACCGGACAGGTGCAGAACCTCGCCGGCGACGTGATCGTGGAGTGCATCGGCATGGCCGAGGGAGGCACGGTCGTACCGCGCGACTCGGTGCGCGTGCCGTCGATCCTCGGCGAGCAGCTGCGACGCGTCGTGGCCGCCGAAGAGCTCACTGTCGAAGCCGGCGTCACCGGCGACCGCACCAAGGCACTCGAAGCGATGCTCGCCGACCCCGTCGCCGGTTCACTCCCCTACGACCACGTCGTGCAGATGACCGACGAGCTACTCGCGGCAACCAGCGCCTGGCTGCCCCAGTTCGCGGCCTGAACTTGCGGCTCTCGTCCGCTCGATGACGGCGGGGGCGGCTCGCCGCCCCCGCCACATCGTCTGCGGTGCTCAGTCCTCGGACTGGTCGGACCCGTCGGGCTCATCAACCTCGTCGGCGTCATCGTCGGCGTCATCGTCGGCGTCATCGTCGGGCTCATCAACCTCGTCGGGCTCATCAACCTCGTCGGGCTCATCGACCTCGTCGGCGTCGGCGTCATCGTCGGCGTCATCGTCGGCGTCATCGTCATCGTCGGCGTCATCGTCGGCGTCATCGTCGGCGTCGTCCGCGTCATCGCTGTCAGGTGCATCGATCCCCGGTACGCCGTCGAGGCTCGAGGCGAGCGAGTTGGGGAGCGCACCTGCCGCTCCCAGTCCCCACAGCCCCACTGCAAGCGCGCACGCAATGAAGGCCACCTTTCTCCTCGTCGAATCCAGCAATTTCTTCATCATCCTCGTGCTTCTCCGTTCCGTCGGTAGGCCGCTCGCCTGTGCGGGTAACCCTAAAGCGCTGCTGTGTGCCGTGACGAGCACCTCGCCCTCGTCGCTCGGCAGACCCGCCGCCAGCACCCATGCGAGGCGAGGGCTCACGCGGGGGAGGGAACCGGCCCCGAAGGCCGACCGCACCGCCTCCACGAACACCGCGGTGTCCGCCAGCTCCGGGTCGAGGCCCGTCGAGCCGGCAAACACGGCATCCGCCTTACTCTCGTCTCGGTGGTGGCTGCGCATCTCGTACGGGTCTACGCAGCCGGGCGGCCAGGGGGTACGGCTTCTGCCCCGAGCTCACGCCGGAGGCACGCCAAGCCTCGGCGCTGGAGCGCCTTGACGGCACCGAGTGAGCGACCGAGCGCCTCAGCAGTCTGCGCGACGGTGAGGTCACCCAGGATCCGCAGCAGCAGCACGGACTGCTGCGCGGGCGCCAGGCGACCGAGCAACTCGCGAACTCGCTGCTCCCCCAACGACTCGAGCACCTCGTCCTCGACGTTCCCTGCCGGGGCCGCAGCGAAGCCGTCGAGGGCGCCGGGGCGCACTCGCGGCCGACAGGCAGCACGCCGGCGCTCGTCCACGAGGCGGTGGTGCGCGATGGCGAACACCCAGGTGCGGAAGCGAGTCTCGTCACCTGAGAAGCGGTCGAGGTGCGTGAAGGCCTGGAGGAACACCTCGTTCGCGAGATCGTCGGGATCGAAGGCGCCCTGGGCACGCAGGTACCCGGCAACCGGCGCGCCGAGCCAGCGGAAGAGTCGCTCGAACGCCCACGGCTCGTTGGCGCGGGCGGCATCAAGGATCGCCACGAAACCGTCGTCCACGGTGAGCGATGTCACGGCAGTTCATCGTCGCACGCGCCGCACGACTTGAACGAAGGGTCGAGCCGGTCCGCCCAACGGGCTCTGCCGGGGTCGCCTGCCTCTCGCGTCCCGTCACGGCGGTGCGCATCATGGCGTGGCGAGGTGCCGCAGCGCGTCTTCGATGCTTCGGTGGAAGGTGGGGTACGCGTAGATCATCTTGCGGAGATCGTGGGTGGGATCTTCGCTTGCACAGCGAGTGCTAGGCCGAACACTTCGCCACCCCACGGGCCCATCGACGTCGTGCCGACGAGCACACCGCGATCGACGTCCTCGACGAGCTGAATCAACCCCTCGTCGACGTCGACCTGCTCGGTCATGATCTCGCCCCGCTCACGCGTGCTCCGGCCTCACGGGTACATGCGAACAGGCAGCGCCTTCAGCGCGTTGTTGAGGTTGGAGCGCTGCCGGCGTGGCTCGCCCGCCAGCTCCACGGTCGCGCCGCTCGCGAGGAGCTCCTCGAGCCAGATGCGGCCTTCAAGCTTCGCGAGGTGCACACCGAGGCAGTAGTGCTCGCCGATGCCGAACGAGAGCTGCGGGTTGGGAGTGCGACCTATGTCGAAGCGATCCGGGGCGTCGAACACGTCTTCGTCGCGGTTCGCCGACGTGTAGATCATCGCCAGCTTCTCGCCCGCCTTGATCTCCTGACCCCGCACGACCGCGTCGGTCGTAGCAGTACGCCGAAAGTAGTGGAGTGGATTGGCGTAGCGCAGGATCTCGTCGAGTGCCGACGGGATGAGCGACGGGTCGGCGCGCAACCGGTCGAACTGTTCGGGATGTTCGAGGAGCGCGAGCAGACCCGACGAGATCATCGTGCGGGTGGTGTCGTTCCCCGCGGTTACGAGCTGCACGAAGAAGTACCCAAACTCGAGGTCGGTCATCGGCTGCCCGTTCACCTCGGTCGCCAGCAACAAGTCGCCGAGGTCGCCGCCGTGGTGATCGCGCCGCGCCTTGGCGAACTCCATGCCGTAGATGGCCATGTTCATCGAACCGTCGTTACCGCTCGACGCGGTGTAGCCGTCTGGATTGACGTCGGGGTCTTGACCGCCCGTCATCATCTCGGCCCATCGGTTGATCTGCGGACGGTCTTCGGGTGGAATGCCCATCATCTCGCCGAACACCTCCGACGGCACCAGCGCGGCGAGGTCGTGCACGAACTCCACCTCATCTGCTTCGACACCGCGCTCGACCAAGCCGCGGCAAATCACACGGATCCGGTCGGCAAGCGAGGCGATCTGACGGGGTCGGAAGTGCGGGTACACGTTCTTGCGCAGCTCGGTGTGCCGCGGCGGATCCATCATCAGCAACATGTTCTTGGTCTGCTCGAGCTGCTCGGGCGGCTGGTCCTCGAGCACCACGCCACCGACCTCGGCCGAGAACACCACAGGATCGCGTGACACCTCGACCACGTCGGCGTGCTTCAGCACGGCCCAGTACCACGTGCCGTCGGGCATCTCCTGGCGGAAGACGGGGTGCTCGCGCCGCAGCGTCGCGAACACCTCATACGGCGGCGCGTCGACGTAGCCGTCGGGGCTGTACAGGTCGATGTGCTCGAGAGCCACTGCCATCGGAACCCGTTCTAGCCTGCCTCGGCATGGAGATGCAGCGCAGGCGTGGCCGGACGGCCGGGACGATGGAGCGGAATCGACCCGAAGAGATGGAGATGCAGCGCAGGCGTGGCCGGACGGCCGGACGGCCCAGCCGGGTGGTGTTCCTGGTGCTCGACGGCCTCCCACCGGCACTCGTGGGACCCGAGCTCACGCCCACGTTGTTGGACTGGACCAGCGCCAGTGGCACCGCTCCCCGCACCGTGGAGGCCGTGCTGCCGGCGAGCACGTACGCCAACCACGCAACCTTCGCGACCGGCGTTGCCCCGGTGCACCACGGCATCGTCGGCAACTACGTGCGCGGCGGCGACGGACGCTTCCACCCTGCAAGCCAACTCGGCCCGAGCGTGCCGACGCTCTTCGACGCCGCAACCGCGGCGGATGTGCGTTCCGCGCTTGTGGTCGGCGATCAGGAGCTCATCGGCGTGATGGGCGGTCGCGCGGCGAGCGAGCACTGGCCGCGCGACGGCATCGTTCCCAATGGCGCGGCGCTCGATGCCCACGGCTACCTCGACGACATCGAGACGCTCCCCCAGATCTTCGCTGCGCTCGCGGGCGACGCGCAGCTCGTCGTCGCGCACCTCAACAGCCCCGACACCGCGGGCCACGTGCACGGGCCCGACGAGCATGGCGCACGCGACGTGTACCACGCGGTCGACCAGTCCGTCGCGCAGATTCGT
>CAMDCC010000044.1 GCA_945889545.1 Bifidobacterium breve
GCTCGCTTCAACATCCCATGTGGTACCCGTCACGCCCTCATCGCGCAGCACTCGCTTGAGCACCCTACCCACCGGGCTGCGGGGTAGCTCGTCGCGGAACTCCACGTAGCGCGGCAGCGCGAAGTACGGCAGCTCCTCCACGCACCAGAGGAAGAGCTCTTCCTCGGTGAGTGCCGAGCCCGCCGTGCGCGTCGCCGTGAGCTTGAGGTCGTCCTCGGTCATCTCGCTCGGCACCGCGTGCACCACCACGTCGACGATCGCGTCGTGACGCATCACGATCTTCTCCACTTCGAAGCTCGAGATGTTCTCGCCGCGACGACGCAGGTAGTCGGCCTTGCGGTCCACGAAGTAGAGGTAGTCGTCGTCGTCGATCCGACCGATATCGCCCGTGTGGTACCAGTAGTTCTGGTTGGTCTTGACGGTCGCCGCGTCGTTCCCCCAGTACCCCTCGAACATCACGTGCGGGCGCTTGGGTCGGCACACGATCTCGCCGTCGGTGTTGCGCGGGACCTCGTTGTCGCCATCGTCGAAGATGCGCACATCGAAGTACTCGTCGTTGGTCACACCGGCCGCGTTCGCGCGGTTCTCCACCCCTCTCGGCGACCACGACACGAGGCTGGCTTCGGTGAGTCCGTACGCGCCGCTGAACACGTCGGTGCCGAACCGCTCGCGCAGCTGCCGATCGATCTCCATCGGCATCGGTGCGGCACCGATGAGTCGCAGCGTCGTGTTCGCGTCGGCGGTGCCCGAGCGCGGCATCTCCGGACGGTCGTCGTCGTTGGCGAGCAGGTACGCCATCGAGCCGAGGAGCGAGACGATCGTGGCCCCGACGCGGTTCATCTCGGCCCAGAAGCCCGACACCGAGAACTTCCCCGAGACCGCGGCGCGTCCACCGGTGGAGAGCGCGCCGACCATGCACACCGAGATCGCGTTGAAGTGGAACAGCGGGAGTGCCGACCACACCACATCGTCGGGGGTACGGCGCCAGCACAAGCTGATCTGGTCGGCGAGCCCGGCTGAGTAGTTGTGGCTGAGCATGCAGCCCTTCGACGGGCCGGTCGTGCCGCCGGTGTAGATGAAGGTGGCGAGGTCGGCCGGACCGACGTCGAGGTTTGGTGCGATCGGGTCGGTGGCGAGCAGCTCGCTCCAGTCGTGCACCTTCGGACCCTTGATCGCCGCGTCGGGCTCGCCCACGACGATCACGTGCTCGAGGCACTCGATCTCGTGTGCGATGGCCGCGACCCGCGACGCGAGGTCGCCCTGCACCACGACGACGCGCGAGCCGGAGTCGACGAGCTGGTGGCGGAGGTAGTCGCCCTTGTATGCCGAGTTGATCGGCGCGCAGATCACACCGTTGAGCACCGACCCCCACCACGCGAGCATTCCCTCGGGCGCGTTCTCCATCAGCGTGGCCACGCGCTCGCCGCGTTGCACGCCGAGCTGAGCGATGCCGCCGGCGAAGCGACCCGCCTGGTCGGCGACGTCGGCCGCGCTGAACTTCGTACCCGTGACGTCGAGATACTCACTGTCGGGATCGGTGTCGAGCCGCGCTTGCAACAAACCAGGCAACGACCGCTGCTCGCTCGGGATCCAGACCCGGTCCGGCATCAGCCAACCCGATCTGGCATCAGACGGTCCACGAGTAGTTCTCGTCGGGCCAGTACACGGCGCGCTCGGCTTTCAACGTGTCCATCTCGGCGCCGGTGTATCCGAGCCATTCGAGGATCTCTTGGGTGTGCTCGCCGACCATCGGAGGTGCGCTCCGCGCGCGGCTGGGTGTCTCGGAGAAGTCGATCAACGACCCGTACTGGCGCATCGTGCCGAGGATCGGGTGCTCGTACTCGGCGACGAGACCGAGTCGCTCGTTGTCGGCGTCGAAGAACGCAAGGTCGCCGCCCTTGGTGTCGACGGGCAGCTCACTCGGCACGCCCGCATCGCCCAGCAGGCGCATCCACGTGAGCGCGGTCCGGTCCTTGAACCGCTTTCCGAGCAGCGCTTCGAGCTCGGCACGGTGCTCATCACGCGCCTTCGTATCCGCGAAGCGAGGATCGTCGACCAGCTCGGGCAAGCGCAGGATCTGGCACAGCGCGTGCCATTGCTCTTCGGTGACCGCCGCGAGCTGGAGCCATCCGTCGGCCGTCTCGTAGAGGCGGTAGCACGCGCCGAGCCCGGTCTGGTCCTTGTCGAGTCGCGGATACGGCTGCGTCTCGCCGTCCACGAGGAAGACGTCGGAGGCGAACATCGCGCCACCGTCGAGCAACGACGTCCAGAGCTCCTGGCCCTCGCCGGTCTTGCGCTGGTGGTACAGCGCCATCAAGCAGCCGAGTACCGACAACATCGCGTTCGCGGTGTCGCACATGCCGAAGCGGTAGTACATCGGCGGGTTGCCGGCGTGCACCGGCCCCGACTCATACTCGAGCCCGGCCGACGCCTGGTACAGCGGGTCGAGCCCGCCAAAGCGCGACAACGGACCCTCGAGCCCGTAGGCGTAGGTGTTGCAGTAGACGACGTCGGGGTTGACCGCCTTGGCGTCCTCGTACGCGATTCCGAGACGGGCCGCGGTGCCGACGGTCATGTTGTGGTGAACGATGTCGGCCTTCTCGATCAGCTTCATCGCGATCTCGTGCCCGCGCTCATGCTTGATGTCGAGCGCGATGTCGCGCTTGCCACGCTGACACCCGATGAACGGCTGGTTGACGAACCGCATGCCGTCGCCGGTGATCGGCTCCACCTTGATCACGTCGGCGCCGAGGTCGCCGATGATCATCGGGCCGAACGGTCCGGCGAGGTACTGGCCGAAGTCGATGAGTGTGACGCCTTCGAGCGCGTTCACTTCGTGCCTCCCGTGGTGAACGTCGCGACGTCGGCGGCCGAGTAGCCGAGCTCGCCGAAGATCTCCTCGTTGTGCTGCCCGGGCTTGGGGCGGGGCCCCTTGATCGCCCCTGGCGTTCCCATGAGGTGGATCGGCAGACCCACCTGCGTCGTGTGCCCGAGCTCGGGGTCTTCGATGTCGACGACCATCCCGTTCGCCATGAGCTGCGGGTGCGGAGTACCGGACCCGCCGAGTTGATCGCCCATCGGGACGATCTGCTCGATGGCGTGGTTGTTGGCCTGGAACGTCTCGACGAGATCGTCGCGCTTGGCTGCCAGATACGCGTTCGTGCGCGTCTCGGTGATCGCCTCCCGCTGCTCGGGCGGGAGCGTGCCGAAGGTTGCGATGTCGACGTTGGCATCGACGCCGAGGAGCTCGTCCTGACTCTTGACCGGGGTGAGGCCGCTCATCATCGACGGGTGCACCCAGCCGTCGGAGACCTCGAAGATCATCTGCTGATGGCTGCCGGCTGGATACGACTTGCTCATCGTGGTCCAGAAGTCGCCCGGCGCCTTCGTGGCGTGCGTCCAGATCTGCGTCGTGTAGAGGAACGCGCCTTGCAGGAGTGAGGTGCGCACGTGCTGGCCGCGCCCCGTCTCTTCGCGCGCCACGAGCGCAGCGAGGATGCCCGTTGGCACGAGGAACATCGCGGCCATGCTCGGCATCGGCATGTGCAAGAAGATCGGCCCGAGCCGCCATCCCGGCTGCTCCCACTGTTGACCGCTCGCGGCCTGCACGAGCGCGTCGTAGCCGGGCTTGTCGGCGAGGCGGTGGCCTTCGGGGTATGCGGGGCATGACGTGTAGATCAGGCGAGGGTTGAGCTCGTGCATCGCGTCGAACCCGATGCCGAGACGATCGGTGACGCCGGGCCGAAACGTCTCCACCATCACATCGACGTCGGCCGCGAGCTTGCGGAACGCCGCGAGCCCGTCAGGGTTCTTCAGATTGATCGTGACCGAGCGGCGTGAGCGATTCCACACCGCATATCCGTCGTACCCGCGGAATGGGTCGCCGCCGGGTGGCTCCACCTTGATCACGTCGGCACCCTGCTCGGCGAGCATCAAGACGCCGAGCGCGCCCGCGATCCCCCACGACAGGTCGAGCACACGAACTCCGTCAAGGGCACCAGGCATGAAGGGGGATTCTGGCACCGACCTGACGTCCGCGTCAGAACGCAGTGGCTCGCGTGACTACGGCAGCAGGATGAGCGCCTCGACGTGGTTCGGGCGAACCACGGTGAAATGGCGGCGGTCGAGGGTGGCGACCCGCCCGATGCCGAGCCGTTCGGCCGCGGCAATCACCGACGCGTCGACGGAGCCGAGGGGGAGGTCGTCGTAGGTGCCAACAAGCTGGGCGATGCGCAGCCAGTCGCTGGCGGCAACAGGTTCGGCGATGAGGTTCCCGGACCCGAAGTCGGCGAGGATTCGAATCTCGGCACGCGCACCGAGGCGGCTCGCCAGCAATTGGACGACCTCCGTGATCACCAACTCAGGAACGATGAGGGGTCCTGGTTCACTTTCGAGGAGCTCATTGCATGCTTCGTGATGCGGGTCGCCCGCGTCGACGTAGGCGTAGAGCGGGCCCGCGTCGATCAGGATTGCGATCGGTAGTCCTCTTCGATGATCTCTGCGAACAGCTTCTGGATGTTCTCCGAAGTGTCGGTGTAACCGCTGTTGCCCGCGGCTGTACCGAGCAGGCGTCGACGCTTCCCGCCCTTTGGCGCGCCGAGATGAGTCTCGATCGCCTCGCGGGTCAGTTCAGAGATCGTGAGCTTGCGCCGGGCCGCTTCGAGGCGCAGTCGAGCGTCGAGATCGTCCGGGAGCTTCACGGTGGTGCGCTTCATAGGTATGCCAGCATACCCTCGAAACGGGCGGGTCAGATCTCGTCCAGCGGGATGCGGTCGGACTCGTCGAGCGAGTGGATGAACTCCCTCACGAGGCGGTTGAACTCGGCGGGCATCTCGACGTTGCAAAGGTGGCCGGCGTTGGGGATGACGGCGAGCTCGGATGACGGGATCCGCTCGTGGAGACGGGCGGCGACCGCGTATGGCGCACGCTGGTCGAGCTCGCCGTGGATGACGAGGGTCGGCGTCGTGATCGCTGGCAACGATTCGCGCAGGTCGGCTTCGGCCATCGAATGAGCGATCGCTCGGTAACCAGCTGGGTGTGCACGGCCGTTGTTGGCGGCCGAGATCATGGAGACCTCCGCGACGACCTCAGCCGGAGTGGATTCGCTCAAGAGTCCGGGAAGGCCTTCGCGGATGATGGCGTCCGCGGAGAGATCCGCCGCCGCGAGGACGCGGTCGAGCCGGTCGGCGACCTCGTCGGCCGGCAACGAACCGGCCCATCCCGCGTAGGGGGAAACAAGGATCAGTGAGGCCGGGACATCAGGATGTCGGTGCACAAGCTCGAGCGCGACCGTGCTTCCCCACGACAGCCCGAGGACATGCGGGCGGTCGATTCCGATCGCCGCGAGCCACCCAGCGAGACAGTCCGCGAAGTCGTGGATCCGCCAGGTGATTGGGGGTTCCGACGACTCGCCACACCCCGGCGCGTCCCATGCCACCACTGAAAACTCATCGGAGAGGCCGTCGAGCTGCCGACGCCACGATCGGAGGTCGTCCATGCCGCCATGCAAGAGGACGAGAGATGAGCCGCGGCCGATCGACGTGTACGCCACTTCCAGGCCGTTGACGCGGACTCGACTCGTCATCGCCGCAGCCTTGTGGGTCGTCTAGACCTGGTCCAACGGGATGCGGTCGGACTCTTCGGGTTGGCGGCCGAGGCGCATGGGTGAGGTTGGTGCTTCGACCATGAGGATGCGGCGCTTGGCTGCGTCCATCGTGCGTTGACGGGCGCGCCACGCGGCGAGGCGGTCGTCGTGCTCGGCGGCCTCGAACTCGGCCCACGTGTGCCAGTCGGGAATCGACCAGATCACGACGGCCTCGGTGTCGTCGACCATCGCCACCGAGAACGCGCCGACCAGCTCAAGCCCGAATGCTTCGACGACCGGCTGGCCCACTTCCTGAAGCGCATCGAGGTAGTCGCCCGACGTGCCGGCGGGCATGGTCACGAGCTCGTGCGCGAACACCGCGCCACGCACCTCATCGGCGAGGAGCTCGTCGATCGATCGGGTCCCCTCGGTGGGCACGAGGATGCGGTCGAACCCGCCGCGGCGGAACTCCGCGGCTTGGGCCCACCACGCCGCGAGCGACGGGTCCTGGAGCGTGGCGTGGGAGAACTCGTGCTCGAAGTTGGTGGCCATCCCGTGCCACCCGTCGAGCTCCCACATGTTCACCGTCTGGGGCCACGCGCCAGTCGAGCCGACGACGCCCCACACGCCGTAGCACTGCATGTTGCGCTCACGGATCGCGACCGGCACCCAGTTGGCCGTCATGTGGTGCATGTACTTGGCCCGGTTCTGGCCGCGGATGTCGATGAACTCGTGGATGTAGAGCTTGTCGTTCGCCATGTGGCTGGCATGTTCGCACGCGGAGACCCCCGAGGGCTGCGAACGAGTCGCAGCGGTACGATCTGCACCCATGCAGACCGAAGACATGATCATGATCAGCGTGGACGACCATCTCGTCGAGCCACCCGACATGTTCGACGGGCGACTGGCGGCCAAGTTCATCGAGAGCGCACCGCGTGTCGAGCGCACGCCGAGCGGCGACGACGTGTGGATGTTCAACGGGGAGACCATCCCGAACATCGGCCTGAACGCAGTGGCCGGCCGTCCGAAGTCCGAGTACGGGATCAACCCCACCGCCTTCGACGAGATGCGTCCCGGTTGCTTCGACCACGCCGAGCGGGTCAAGGACATGAACGCCGGCGGCGTCCTCGCGTGCATGTGCTTCCCGTCGTTCCCTGCGTTCTCGGGACGCCTCTTCTCCGCGTGCACCGACAAGGACCTCGCGCTCGCCGTAACTCAGGCGTACAACGACTGGCACATCGACGAGTGGTGCGGAACGCATCCGGGGCGGTTCATCCCGATGGCGCTGCCGATCATGTGGGATCCCGAGCTCGCGGCCGAGGAGATCCGCCGCGTCGCGAAGAAGGGCTGTCATTCGATCACCTTCACCGAGAACCCCGCGGCGCTTGGCTACCCGAGCTTCCACACCGAGCACTGGGATCCGATGTGGAAGGCGCTCGTGGATGAGGGGTCGATCCTCAACATCCACCTCGGGTCGTCGGGGAAGCTCGCCGTGACCGCGCCTGACGCGCCGATGGACGTGATGATCACGCTCCAGCCGATGAACATCTGCATGGCCGCGGCCGACCTCGTGTGGTCGCGCGTCTTCAAGGAGTTCCCGACCCTCAAGGTCGCGCTCTCCGAGGGAGGGACGGGCTGGATCCCATACTTCCTCGACCGGCTCGATCGCACCTACGACATGCACCACTTGTGGACCGGTCAAGAGTTCGGCAACAAGGTGCCGTCGGACATCTTCCGCGAGCACTTCCTCACCTGCTTCATCGCAGATCCGGTTGGGCTTGCGATGCGCGATGAGATCGGCATCGACAACATCTGCTGGGAGCAGGACTACCCGCACTCCGACTCGTCGTGGCCCAATGCGCCCGAGGAGCTCAACACGATGGCAGCGAAGTACGCGGTTTCTGATTCCGACCTGAACAAGATCACCTACGAGAACGCGATGCGCTGGTACCGCTTCGACCCGTTCGCGCACCGCGGCAAGGAGCAGTGCACAGTGAGCGCGCTGCGCGCCGAGGCTGTCGGACACGACGTGTCAGAGCAGTCGATGAACAAGCGCAACCAGGGTCCGCTCAACATCTCCCTCGGCGAGCTCGCCGCGAAAGCCACTGCCTAGCGCTCAACCCCAAGACCTCATTCTGGAGAGCGTGGCCCGTCATTTTGACGGGCCACAACCTCCAGAACGGGGGTTTTGGGGTTGGGTTTTGGGTTCAGGAATCCTTGTTCGACGGCCATTCGGGGCGGTAGTAGCCGTCGAAGCGGAGCTCGCCGCCGCGTAGCTCGCGGATGGTGAGGAAGTCACCCTTGTAGCCCTTGTGGTCGCCCGGGCCGAACTGCACGTAACACGACGGGCCGCCGTTGGTTGCCGGCATCCAGCGGATCTTGTCGAGCCCGTCGCGCACGTGGCGCGGCGTGGGGATCGCAGCGTTGGCAATGCCGTGGATCGCGGCACGGGCGGTGTCGTACGCCAGGGCGACCACCACGTTGCGGGTCTCGCGTCCGAAGCGCGCCTTGAACCGCTTCACCATCGCGTTGTAGTTGGGGTTCATGCCGTCCTCGCCGAGTTGGTCGACGCCGTGCCAGCCCTCGAGCCCTTCGGCCCAGGCGTTCGAGTTCGAATAGAACATGAACGCGGTGCCCATCACGCGCGGCGGATCCCAGTTGAGCGCCTTGAACGCCTCGGCGAAGTGGAACGTGGCGTAGCCGTACCCGCCGTAGTAGATCCCCTCGGTGCCCATGTCGCGCATGTCGGCGAGGTTCTCCTGCAGATTGCGTGGGTTGGGCTCGAGCTTCACCTCACGCGTGATGGTGAGCCCGAGGCGCAACGCCTCGTCTCGGAAGTAGTCGGCGTAGTCGCGTCCCGACGACCCGACCTCCCAGAACATGCCCACCTTCTTGAGCCCACGCTGGTATAGCCAGTTGGCGCACATCACGCCCTCGGTGGGGATGTCGCCGTTCGCGACCGTGTAGCAGTAGTCGCTCGCGAACTTGTGCGCGCCGGTCCACCCGATCACCGGGACGCCGATCTCTTCGGCGTACGGCTGCAACGTGAGGCAGTTGTCGGAGATCATCGGGCCGAGGATCACCACGCAGCCCTGTTCAACGAGCCACTTGTAGCCGTCGATGAGCTTGCGGTAGTTCTCCCGCGGCAACCCACGCGCGTCGGCGGTGATGATCGCGACTGGGCTGCGACCCCACACGCCTTCGTTGAGCGCGTCTTCGATCGCAAGGATCGTCGGGTCGATCCAGTCGGCGAGGAGCTGGCCGAGGTCCATGTCGACAAGCACGCCGATCTTCACTGGCTCGAACGGGTCGCCCTGGGTCTTGAGCCCGCGCGTTGGCGGGTAGATCACGATCTCGGCGACGGCCTTCTCGGTGGGAGTGCCGCCGCCCTCGTACCAGGTCTTGCCCTCGCCGCCCTCGCCCTCGAGGTACGAACTGGTGCCGAACTTCACGTTGCACACCGCGCGGTCGGGCTGCGCGATCCCGAGGTCGACGGGCGCGTCGAACATCCGCTCCGCGTACTTGTGGTCGGTCATGCGCGCAGGGTATCTGGATGCGGCGGAGCGAGCAGAGCGAGCGGAGCTCGCCAGGGAGCGAACGGCCGCGCGCCGGGTATCCCGGCTCGCAGTGAGCGAGCGAGGTCAGGTGGCGTCGGCGATGGCGTCGAGGATGCTGGCGAACTCCTCGGGGTGCGTGACGGCCGGGATGTGACCCGAGTCGATCTCCACGATGCGCGGCGGCTTCGGGAGGCGAGTGATGTTGTTGTCCTGGAGGGCCGGCGGTGACGGCCGGTCGCGCAGGTGCTTCACGAACGTGACGGGCACGTCGCCGATGGCCGACCAATGGATCGGCTGGAAGTAGAAGTTCATCGAGTCCCGCACGCACCGCATCGGATCGACCATGAACGCCACGAGGTCGTCATCGAGGTCGTCGCCGCCATAGGCCTGACGAACCTTCTCGGGCGCTTCGGGTCCTGGCGTCTGCAGCACCCAGCCGTCGCGTCGAGCGGCGTCCATGGCTTCGATTACGCGGTCACGGTGCGACGCCTTCATCGCGTCGAGCCCAGTACCGCCCTCGGGTGGGACATTGGCTGCTGACAGCACGATGTGGCGCACTTTCGGTGCGAGCGCTGCGGCCACGCCGGGCGCGAACAACCCACCGGATGAGTGCGCGACGAGCACGATGTCGTCGAGCCCAGCGGCGCGCACATCGTCGACGACGGATGCAACGCACTCTTCGACGGTGAGCTCCATCGGATCGGCGGGCTTGCCCGCACGGCCGGGAAGGTCGACGGCTAGCGCGGGATGATGCAGATGGGGGAGCAGCCGATCCCAGTACGCGCCTGACATGCCGCCGCCATGGATGAAGACGAACGTGGTGCCCACGATGGGATCAGCCCGAAACGGCGGGCAGCACCTTCTCCGCGACGCGCTCGAGGTACGTCCACGCGATCGCCGGCGGCAAACCGCCGCACAACGGGTGCAACGGGAGGTAGCCCGCGGTGCGCACATGCTCGACGGCCTCGTCGATCGAGAAGATCTGGTGCGACGCGCGTTCGGCGCGCAGCTCGTCGGCGGTCTTGGCGCGCGACAAGCTGGCAGTCGTTGCATCACCGGGGTTCCACGCCGCGTACATCAAGACGTCGTGCATCAGGTAGGACCCGAGTTCATCCCACGCGGCATCCAGGTCTTCGGCCACGAACACGGTGCTCGGCGCCGCAGGATCAGGAAGTGCTAGCGCTCCGGGCATGTGGCCCGCGGCCTCGGCCGCGGCCCGGTACGCCGGCTCGAGCTCGGGGCCATTGGTCTGGGCGAAGAAGCCGAGGCCGTAGCGACCGGCTCGACGCGCCGCGGCTGCTGTGCCACCGCCGTACGAGATGCTCGGCCCACCCGGCGTGAGTGGCGCAGGGGTCACGTGGATCTTGCGCCCGTCGAACTCGAACGGCTCACCGGAGAGCGCCTTGAGCAGCACCTCGATGTGCGTGTCGGCGAGCTCGCCCCGTTTGGCCATGTCGAGACCGAACATGGCGAACTCTTCGGGGCGATACCCGAGACCGAGCACATAGGACACGCGTCCATTGCTCAGGTGGTCGAGCACCACGATGTCCTCGGCGAGGCGCACCGGGTCGCTGAACAGGAAGAGCGAGGCCGCGATCATCATTGGCATCGTCTTCGTGCGCGTGGCCATCGCGGCCGCCATCACGAGTGGCGACGGCAAGTAGCCGTCGGGCGACGCGTGATGCTCAGACAGCGCGATCGCCATTCCGCCGTGGCTCTCGGCCCACTCCGCCATGTCGACCGCGGCCGCGTAGAGCTCCGCAGGTGTCGGTCCACCCGCAGGTGCCCGCAGATCGAAGCGCATCATGTACATGGCGTCAGCTGGAGCAGTTCGTGACTTCGGGGTCGGGCGGACCGGACGGCGAGACCTCGGAGTCGCTGTCTTCGAAGCGAGTGTTGATCCACGTGATCATGTCGTTGAGCGACGGCTGGACGACCCCGCCATGCGACTGACCGGGGTACAGCCAGCGTTCGACCGATGCGAGCGTGCACAGGTGGTCCTTGAGGATCGTGCTCGACACCGGCGGGATCAACGTGTCGGCGCCACCGTGGATGATGAGCAGCGGCACGTCGTTCGTCTCGGTGAAGCTCTGCGGGTCGTTCTCGTCGAGGAGGGTCTTCCACTCCGGAACGGTCGCTGGATCCACCGTGCCGATCTCCGAGTAGTCGTACTCCTGGGCGAGATCGTGCACGTAGCCGAGACAACCATTGTCGAGCTCCGCCAACAGTTCGATGCCCTTGGGAGTGAGGACCTGGTCGAGCGGCGCGGCCGCGTCGCCGTAGGCGGCGTTCAGTCCACCGGCTGCCATCATGAGGTATTGCCGCTCCGGGCTGTCCTTCAGGATTGCGTAGAACAACCCCAGCTGCGAGGGCGGGGCGCCGGCGACCACGCCGTGCAGCGTGAGCTCGGGTGCGTAGTCGGCCGCGATCTTCCAGCCGAACAGCGCGCTGTGCCCGCCCTGGGAGTGACCCCAGATCACGTAGTCGCTGCCCGCATGCGCGGGCTTGAATGTGCGCGCCGCGCGTGCGATGTCGATCGTGTTGCGCCCCGCGTTCTCTCCGGCGATGTACGGGTGAAGGCCCGGTGTACCCAGGCCCTGGTAGTCGGTGGCGGTGATGACCCAGCCCTGTACGAGCAGCATGTTGGTCTCATCGGCGTTGCCGACCGGGTCGAGTGATGGCGCGCACTCGTCGGCCATGCCGGCGGTGCCGTGCGCGGCCGTGACCACGGGCCAGCCGCCCTTGGGCGCCGGGCCACTCGGAACGATGATGGTGCCCGTGACGGGGATCGCGTTGTCTTCGAGGTCGGTCGACGTGTACATGACGCGGTACACGGTGCCGTCGATCTCGGGCGCCTTCACGCGCTGGAACTTCACCATCTTCCCTGGCTTCGACGGCAGCTTGCCGGGAACCGCGTAGAACTTCGGCAGCCCTTCTGGTGCCGGCACCTTGGAGCTGTCGCTCGGGCTCGACGCCCCCGCGCCCACCGCCAAGCCAGTCACCCCGGCGACGGCCATGGCAGTCGCGAGCACGATTCCTCGAACACCAGATCGATTCATGGGGGCAGCCTCGCGCATGTTGCCTCGCGTATGGGGGGTCAGGCGGATGTAGGCGGTCAGGTGGAGCAGTTGGTCACTTCGACGTCGGGTTGACCGGTCGGCGTGATCGGCTCAGTGCTCCCGTCGAAACGTGCGTTGATCCACGCGAGCATGTCGTCGAACGAGGGCACGATGACTGCGGCGTGCTTCTGGCCTGGGTACACCCATCGGTCGAGCTGGTGCCCCGCCGTGCACAGCTGGCCGAGCAGGAGCGCGCTCGACGCCGTCGGGATCTGCTCGTCGCTGCCGCCGTGGATGATGAGCAGCGGCACGTCGGCCGGGTCGGCGAAGTTCTGCGGGTCGTTTGCCAACAGGATGTCGCGCCAGGCCGGCACGGAGAATGGGTCGACGTCGGTGATCTCGTCGAACGAGATGTCCTTGGAGAGGTCTTGGAGATATGAGGAGCATCCGTTCTCGAGCTCGGCGAGAAGCTCGATCCCGCGCTCGGTGAGGATGTCGTCGAGCGGCGCGGCTTCGTCGCCGTATGCGGCGTTGAGCCCGCCGGCCGCCATCAACAGGTAGTGGCGGAAGTCGCCGGTCTTGAGGACGGTGTAGAGCAAGTTGAACTGCGACGGCGGTGCGCCGGCCACGACGCCCTTGATGGTGAGCTCGGGTGCGTAGTCGTTCGCGATCTTGTAGGTGAACATCGCGGAGTGCCCACCCTGCGAGTGGCCCCACACGATGTAGTCGCCACTCGTGTCGATGCCTTTGAGGCCGCTCGCCGCGCGCACGATGTCGATCGTGTTGCGCGCCGAGTTCTCACCGGAGATGTACGGGTGGAGCCCTGGCGTTCCTTCACCCTCGTTGTCGGTTGCCACGATCAACCAACCTTCGGTCAGGAGATCGTTCACCTCTGGCGCAGCATCGATGGGTTCGAGGGATGCCGCGCACTCGTCGGCCATGCCGTTCGTGCCGTGGGCCCACGACAGCACGGGGAACCCGCCGTCGGGAACCTTTCCCTTCGGGACGATGATCACGCCGGTGACGGGGATGATCTCGTCCTGGAGGTTCGTCGAGGTGTACATGACGCGGTAGAGGGTGCCGTCGATCTCGGGCGCCTTCACCCGCTGCGTCTTCACGAGCTTGCCGGGCTTCGACGGCAGCTTGCCGGGAACCGCGTAGAACTTCGGCAGCCCCTCGGGTGCCGGCACCTTGGAGCTGTCGCTCGGGCTCGACGCCCCGGCGCCAACCGCCAAGCCGGTCACCCCGGCGAGTGCCATCACCGACGCGAGCACGATCCCTCGAACACCAAGTCGCTTCATGCGGAGCAGCCTCGCGCATGATGGCCTCCCCGTGTGGCCGGACTGTGAGTGGGTCGGCCGTGATGGGTACCCTCGAGTGCATGACGAGCAGCACGCGATCCTCCGACCTGCCCGCCGCTCCCGATTGGCGCGGCATCAACCACCTTGCCTTGGTCACGCCCGACATGGACGCCACGGTGCGCTTCTATGC
>CAMDCC010000045.1 GCA_945889545.1 Bifidobacterium breve
GAGCGCGACCTCGCCGGCGGTGATGACATTCGCGTACACGCCAAGACAGGCGAACGGACCGAGGCCAGGAAGCTCGAGTCGGTTGTGTTGAGCCACGGTCTGGAGGATCTCCCGGTCGCGCGGGAGATCGAGTTGTGGAAGCGTCGTCATGATGCAGCGCGGCGATGGGAACGTGACCTCGAGCTCCGCATCGCCCACCGCGAGTTTGCGACCCTGCCATGCATTTTCCACGACTTCCGCACCATCAACCTCGATGAGGAGATTCGAGCGGAACCGGGCGGGATGCCACATGCCGCGCGGGTGAAGCGCGGTCATGGCCGCCAAGGCCGCGGTTGTGAGGATGGTCACCGGCGCCACGTCTTGAAACGTCCCGGGCGCCATCAGCGCGAGCGGCATGGTGCTGACCGGGTTGCCGTCGTCGGTGGTACCGGTCCGTGAGCCGCTGACGACATCCTCGGGGGCGATGTCGTCGACTTCCCATACGTAGTCGTACGAGTCGTCGGTCCCCGGGTCGGCTCGTAGCCGTACGTCCCTCCCCACGGCGGCGCTCAGCCGCTGGTCTATGGACGGATCGGCGGAGGAAACCTCGCTGCCGTCCGGCAGTGTGATCATCACCGGGCCGGCCGACTCGGGCTCGCCCGCATGTCTCGCGCGGAACGCCAAGAGCCCGGCCCACACTCTCGGATCCTTCGCACTGGCGATCTTGCCGGAAGCAACGTCCACGAGCGCGTGTGTGCGATCGCCGACGACCCCCGTTGGAGCGAACATTGCCGTTGCCGGGGATTCACCCAGCATCGACTTGATGGGGAAGCGGCCTATCTCGAGAACGCGACCGATGCTCACTGCTCAGGTCTGCAGCCGGAGCGCACTATGCGACGGCGCGCTGCGACGGGGTCGGCGCGCTCGCGCGGTCGACCGTCAGGGCGTTGGTTCCTCGTGAGGATTGCCACCGCACCCATGCAAAGAGCATCAGTGTACCGACGGTGAGCGCGCCAGCAACGGAAGCCGGCGCTAAGGCCCAGGTCGAGCCGACGGCCACCGCGAGCTGCGTGGCGATCATGAGTGGGACCGCCGCGGTCATCACATACGTGGCAACTCCGACGCCGATCTGCCAACCGAACCCGCTGCCGTACACCCACGCCCGATACCTCGAGAGCCACTCTTCGTTGACTTGGCGCCGAAAGAACGGGGGACCGAAGCCGAGGACGCGGGCGGCGACAGCAGCAGTGGCAAATGCGCATGCCGCGGCGATGCCGAGCGCGGTAGACGCGGTGAGGTCGCTGAGGGCGACGAGCGCGCCAAAGCCCGCAGTGGCGGCGCCCAGGGTCAGTCCACCGGCGAGTGCGCCGACGATGAACCAACATGCCGTGCGCGCGAACCGCTGCCTGCGGCCCGCCTCGGCCAGTGGCGTGATCTGGGCCAACATCGACTGGCCGCACGGTGACCACGTCGACCGGGCCGCGGCAGCGATCGCAATCACGACGGCCAGGCTGGCGACGCTCTCATGCACGCGGACGCCCTCCTGACGTTTGGCTCCTGACGAATGCCTCGAAAGCTCAGCGTACGCTGGGACGATGTGCAGAAATATCACCGAGCTAGATCGGCGTGCTAGATCGGCGTGCTAGATCGGCGTGCTAGATCGGCGCGACCGTGTCGAGGGCGAGCAGATCCTCGAGCACAGCAATGGCCTGGAGCACCGCCATGTCGGCGTGCTGTGGCCCCACCACCTGCAAGCCGATCGGCAGTCCGTTCGTCGTGAAGCCCGCGCATACCGTGCCGGCAGGAGAGCGGGTCATGTTGAACGGTTGCGTGAGTCGACTCCAGTCGAGCACGGGCTCGCCGTCGATCGTTCCCAGCGGAACGTCAAGCGTCCCCAGTCCTTCGAGCCATCCGGTCAAGCGCTCGAGGTCGAGTCCCTTGGTGAGCTTCTCGATGTCGACGTCGCCCTCGGTGAGGAAACGGGCCATCAGGTCGCCGACGGTTGTGGGCATCGACGCGAGTGGGATCACGCCACACGTTGTCGGGCAGAGCAGGAGGTCGACCTGCTCGAACACGTCGACGAGTCGGCCATTCAGGCGATGACACGCGTCTTCGGCCTCGACGAGATCGACAGCCGACACGGTGGCCGCGGACATCTCGACAGCAATGACGACAAGCGGATCGAGCTGCGACCAGAACGGTGTGTCGCGAAACGGCTCGACCGTGCGTCGCGTGTAGGTGGAGACCAGCGCACCGATCGACGGACCGGGGTCCTCATCGAACACCGTGGCGAGTTCCACCACTTCGGTTCCGGCAGCAGCCAGCGTGTGTGCCGCGGCTTCGCACGCGGCGCGTACTTCCGCGTCGACGCGCGCGTATCCGAGGTCGGGCGACCAACCCACTCGCTTCGGTGGCACCGGATCGGCTACTGCGGAGAACCACGATGCCGAATCCCGTGGCAACGACCTGAGGTCGCGTGGGTGTGGCCCCACGACGACGTCGAGCGCGTAGGCGACATCGCGAATGCGGCGCGCCATGACTCCCCGGGTCGAGAGGTGACCCCACCCTCCGGGTCGCGGGTCACCGGTAGGCACGCGCCCGAGTGATGGCTTCATTCCCGACATCGCAGTCGCGGACGACGGGATGCGGATCGAGCCGCCGCCGTCGGAGCCCGTGGCCAACGGCACCATGCCGGATGCGAGCGCGGCGGATGTGCCACCCGACGAGCCGCCGGGTGTGCGCTCGAGGTCCCACGGATTGCGGGTGATGCCGAACGTCGGGTTGTCGGTCTGAGGCTTGAGTCCGAACTCTGGCGTGTTGGTCTTGCCAACGATCACGGCCCCGGCATCACGCAGGCGGGTCACGAGCACCGAGTCGCGCTCGGCGGGCTCGTCGTGCGCATGAGTCGCCGAACCGGATGACGTGACGAAGCCGCGAGCATCTTCGAGGTCCTTTACGCCGATCGGGATGCCGGCGAGCGGCCCGATGGTCTCGCCACTCGCGACGCGCCGATCGATCTCATCGGCAGCGGCCAAGGCCGCAGTGCCGTCCAAGGCGACGAAGGCATTGACGCGGGGGTTGAGGTCCCCGATGCGCGCGAGCGCATGCTCCACGAGCTCACGCGATGAGACGCGTCGACTGGTGACGTCGGCGACCAGATCAGGCAGGGAGGTTCGGCGGAAGTCCAAGGCCGGGCAGGCTAGATCGGTCTGGAATACTTCGCGTTCCCCCTACCGTCTCGAGGTGCCGTGCCCGACATGAACGATTTCAACCAGAAGATCATCGAGGAGTTCCGGGCCAACGACGGCAAGGTCGGTGGCCCATTTGCTGGCTCGCAGCTCCTCCTGCTCCACACCACTGGCGCCAAGAGCGGCCAGGAGCGCATCGCTCCGTTGGCATACCGAAAGGAAGGCGAGAGCCTTGCGGTGTTCGGGAGTAAGGCGGGCGCGCCGACGAATCCCGACTGGTTCCACAACCTGGTCGCGAATCCCGAGGTGACGGTCGAGGTAGGGACCGATCAGTTCGCCGCGCGGGCCCGAGTAGCCGAGGGCGATGAGCACGACCGCATCTGGGAGGCGCACACGCGCGAGGTTCCGAACGTTGCGGAGTACCAGAAGAAGACTGACCGCACGATCCCGGTGATCATTCTGGAACGCGTCTGATCGCTCACGCGCGCCTGAATGCTAGATGTGGCGGACCTGCTCGTCCGTGGACTCGTGGCGGTCGAGCCGCCGCTCGAAGTGCAGACCGCAGTCTGGGCAGTCGGGCACGATCTCGAACCAGCGCCGGAACAGGTGTCCGGCGCCACATTGTGGGCATCGCCGAGTGAATCCCCGCCAGAGCATCTGGATGCGGCTCGTGGCGCCGGTTGGCTTCATTGCTCTTCACGGTACGCGAAGATGCCGTCGACCAGAGATTGGGGAGGACGTCGTGGAGTTGCGGCAGCTGGGGAGTGCGGGGATCAGTGTCTCGGAGCTGTGCTTGGGCGCGATGACCTTCGGGCGCGAGGCCGACGAGGCCACGAGCAAGCAGATGGTCGACCGCTTCGTCGATGCGGGTGGCAACTTCGTCGATACCGCCAACGTGTACTCCGACGGTGTCTCCGAGGAGGTCACGGGTCGTGCGCTCAAGGGAAAGCGGGACCAGGTGGTGCTCGCCACCAAGGTGCGCTTCCAATCAGGGCCAGGGCCAAACGATGTCGGTCTCTCGCGCCGTCACATCCGCCGCGCCGTCGAAGCCTCGCTGCGACGGCTCGACACCGATTGGATCGATCTCTACCAGGTGCATTGTTGGGACAACCGGGCCTCACTCGACGAGACGCTGTCGACGCTCAACGACCTCGTGCACGAAGGGAAGGTCTGCTACCTCGGTGCGAGCAACTACACGGCGTGGCAGCTCGCCAAGTCGCTCGGCATCGCGGAAGGTAAGGGCCTGACGCCGTTCGTCACGCTGCAACCCGAGTATTCGCTCATCACCCGCGACATCGAACGCGAGCTGCTTCCGTTGTGCCGATCGGAGAACCTCGCGGTGTTGCCGTGGAGCCCACTTGCCGGCGGCATCCTCACCGGGAAGTACCGCAAGGATGCAGACCTTCCCAACGGCACACGCGGCGGCGACGCCGAGGAGCCGATCACGTTCACCTACAAGCTCGACGAACGCGCGTGGAACATCGTGGAAGCCGTGCGCAAGGTCGCCGACGCGCTCGGAAAGTCCTCCGCGCAAGTGGCGCTGAACTGGATCACGAACCGGCCGGGAGTTACATCGCCGATCATCGGTGCGCGAAACCTCGAGCAGCTCGACGACAACCTCGGTTCGGTCGGCTGGCAGCTCGACGAGGAACATTGGAAAGCCCTCGCCTGGGCCAGCGCCTTCCCGCGTGGCTACCCATACGACTTCATCGAGTACGCGGATCACTAATACTCGGTCGAGTGGGGCTTAGGACTCGGGCCGTGACAGCGCAGGCGCTCGAAGTGCTCGATCGAGCGGTTGTTGCACTGGGTGGCGATCACCGACCGGGACAACAGCAGCTTGCCGCGGCGGTGTCCGACGCGATCGTCGACGGTCATCACCTCGTTGCCGAGGCACCAACCGGTTCAGGGAAGAGCCTGGCGTACCTGGCGCCGGCGATTGCTGCCGGCCGTCGCACGGTGATCGCGACCGCCACGCTTGCCCTCCAAGATCAGCTCTGGCACAAGGACCTGCCGCACCTCGAGGCACATTCCGGAGTGCCATTCACGCGAGCGTTGCTCAAAGGCCGCAGCAACTACCTCTGCTTGGCGAAGCTCGCCGCGACACGCGGTGACAACGCGTTGTTCGACGAGCGCCCGTCGGAGCAGTTCCTGGGCGATCTTCCCGCGCTGGAGCGTTTTGCCGCCGATTCGGTCTCGGGAGCGGTCGACGATCTCCCTACGGGCATCGATCCCGTGTCCTGGCGGCTGGTGACATGCGCGGCCAACGAGTGTCCCGGTGCCACGAAGTGCGAGCAAGGCGCGGACTGCTTCGCGGAGCTGGCGAGACTCCAAGCCGAGGATGTCGACGTCCTGGTGGTGAACCACGCGCTGTATTGCGCGCACCTCGCCGCCGACGGCCATCTCCTGCCGGAGCACGATGTTGTGATCTTCGATGAGGCACACGCCCTCGACCGCACGGCGACTGGCGCGCTTGGGTTCGATCTCTCGGGGGGAGGTCTGCACCAGCTCGCGGCCCGGCTGCGCAGGGTCGAGACGCCTGCGGCCACCGTGGATGCGATCAACACCTCGGCTGAGCGCGTGAACGATGCGCTCGACGAGCTCGAGGGCCGCATCGACCCGACGGAAGGCCGGCTCTCCGAAGTGCTCGCGTCGCTGTCCGAGCAACTGGGCACCGCGGTTCGCGCGGTCGATCGCGAGCGCGGTGGCGCCATCGCAGCTCAAGCCGTCCGCCTCGCAAGCACTCGCCTTGAAGCCGTCCGTCGGTTCCAAGCGCCGGGGGAGAGTGAAGTGGTCTGGGTCGAGGGGAACGAGCGGCGCGTGCTCCGCCTCGCGCCCATCACGATCGGTCCGCGCCTTGCGCCCGTGCTCTTCTCGAAGGTTCCGACGGTGCTCGTCTCCGCCACGCTCGGACCGGGAACGCGGTTCGAGCCATTGGCACGCGGACTGGGGCTCGACCCGAGTGCGCCCCTCGGTGGCGATCGAGCCGATGAGGACGACACCGGATTCGGCGCCGACGGCCCCGGTCTTGGGTACGAGGCACTCCGGGTCGACTCTCCGTTCGATCATCGCAGCCAGGCGATGCTCTACGTCCCGACGCATCTTCCCGATGTCCGAAGCGCTGACTGGGCCGATGCCGCTGCTGCTGAGCTCTGCGATCTCGTGGCTGCGGCCGGTGGGCGGGCCTTGGTGTTGTGTACGTCGTGGCGCGTTGTTCACGCGTTCACCGACGTGTTGCGTGAGGCAACCTCGCATCTCGTGCTCGCGCAGGGCGACGAGCCGGCGGCCCGACTCATCGAACAGTTTAGTGCCGACGAGACATCGTGCCTGGTGGCTACGCGTGCGTTCTGGATGGGTCTCGACATCCCTGGACCTTCGTGCGTCCTGGTGGTCATCGACCGGCTGCCTTTCGCCCGACCCGACGAGCCACTGGAGCAAGCCCGTCGGGAAGTGGCGGAACGCGCGGGCGGGAACGGGTTTCGCGACGTGGATCTCCCTGCGGCCGCCTTGGTGCTCGCCCAGGGAGCAGGGCGACTGGTGCGAACTCGCGACGACCGAGGGGTGGTCGCTGTGCTCGACCGTCGCCTCGCTGCCGCGGGCTATCGCCGAGTGTTGTTGGACGCCCTTCCGCCGATGCGACGGGTCGTCGATCCCAACGTGGCGCGGGCATTCCTCGCCGAGAGTGCTCGACCGGTAGCCTGAGCGACCGTCGGAAGGGGAGTTGATGCCCATCCAGGGATTCCGTGCACGCGCCGTCGACGTCGCCAACCGGGTCGGCGAGAAGCTCATCCGCAGCATCGACGGGTACTTCGGGCGCCGCTCGCTTGTGGGTGACCACACCTTTTTCGACCAGTCCGACTTTCCCTGGATTGCAGAGATCGAAGCCGAGGTGCCAGCGATCCGCAAGGAGCTCGACGAGGTCCTCCAGTACCACGACGACCTTCCCAACTTCCAGGACATCTCCACCGACCAGTACTCGATCACCGACGACGACCGCTGGAAGACGTTCTGGTTCTTCGCTTACGGGTTCAAGGTCGATTCAAACCTCGAGCGGTGCCCCCAGACCGCGAGCGCGCTTGCCAAGATCCCGAACTGCACGTCGGCGATGTTCTCGATCTTGTCGCCGGGCAAGCACATCCCGCCTCACGGCGGTCCCTACAAGGGTGTGCTCCGGTACCACTTGGCGCTGATCGTGCCGGGCGCGCCGGGGCAATGCCGGATTCGTGTGGGCAGCGACGTGCGGCCGTGGGTCGAAGGCAAGAGCTTGGTGTTCGACGACACCTTCGAGCACGAGGCGTGGAACGAAACCGACGGCACCCGAGTGGTCCTGTTCGTCGACTTCAAGCGCCCGCTCCAGGGGATCGCCCGCGTCTTCAACAACGTGGTGTTGAAGTTGATCGGCTTCTCACCGTTCATCCAGGACGCGAAGTTGCGGCACAACGCCTGGGAGAAGCGCTTCGAGAACGTGAGAAACCGCGCCGCCTGACTCCCGCTTGGGATCAGATCTGGTCGTGGTCGGCCATGACCTTGGACAGCGTGTCGGCCGCTTCTTGGAGCAGTGCGGTGTCGTGGTCGACCATGAGGCTCAAGCGGATGAGTCCCATCTCCTTGGTGACCGCGGGCGGGATGACGGGATTCACGAACACGCCGTGATCAAGCAGGTCGAGGGCGAGGAGCACCGTGTCGACCTCGCTGTCCTTACGCAGCGGGATCGTGACGATCGCGCTCTCTGCTGGGTTTGTGGGTACACCGCGTTCGTTGAGCATTCCGAGGAATTCCGCCACCGCGGCGCGCAGACGTGCGGGGCGGTCGGGCTCGGCCCGGAGGATTCGGAGCGCAGCGAGCGCCGCGGCCACCGAACCGGGCGTGTTCGACGCCGTGAAGATGAGTGTGTCCGACGTGAGCTGCATGAGCTCCACGGCGGCTTCCGAACCGATGATCGCACCACCGCACGATCCAAGCGTCTTGGAGAACGTGATCGTCACGATGTCGACATCATTCACAACGCCGTACTGCTCGGCGGCGCCACGCCCGAGCTCACCGAGCACACCGAGACCGTGTGCTTCGTCGTCGAGGATGAACGTGTTAGGGAACCTTCGGCAAAGCTCCACCATCTCGGCGAGCGGTGCAGTGTCGCCACCCATCGAGTACACGCCGTCGACGATGAGCCCCTTGCCGGCTTCGGCAGGGAGTGATTGCAGCACCTTCTCGAGATGCGCGAGATCGTTGTGGCGGAAGCGCTTCATGCTGGCACCGGCGAGCTTCACGCCGGTGAGCAAGGAGTTGTGGATCTCTTTGTCGACGATGGCGAAGTCGCGGCGCGTGAGATATCCGGCGATGGCGCTCATGTTGGCCACGTAACCCGTGGCGAAGACGAGCGCGGCCTCACGTCCGTAGAAGTCGGCCAGCTCGCCTTCGAGCTCCTTGTGGAGCGTGAGGGTGCCGTTGAGGAGCCGGCTCCCGGTCACGCCGCTTCCGAAGTGGCGGGTGGCTTCGATCGTGGCTTCGATCACCTTCGGGTGGTAGGAGAGGCTGAGGTAGTTGTTCGACCCGAAGTTGATCGCCTCGCGACCCTCGATCGTGATGCGCGGCGTGGATGCTGACTCGACCGCCTTGTAATAGGGCCAGTACCCGGCGGCCTTGGCCATCCGGTATGGCTCGATACGCGGGAACGCGTCGAGACGGTCGGAGAAGTAGCTCAAGACGACAAGTCTACGGTCGCGGCCACTGGTGCGGTCGATGACCCGGAACGCTCGACGGGGTTGTCGGCGGGATACTCCAGCGCCACGCCGAAACCTTCGGGATCCTCGAGCACCTGCTTCAGCCGGCGGATAGTGAACCAGGCCACGAGCCCATCCTCGCTGCGTTCGTCGTAGGTGAACTTGAGTTGCACCTCGCGACGCCGATCCGGCCCGCTGCGGGGACTGTCCGAGGTCAGGGTGGGGCGCCCGACGGAAGCGAAGATGACCGCGGTGCCGTACTCATAGAGGTGGTGGTACACGGCAGGCATGCCAAAGCTCGCCATGTTGGCGAAGAAGGCCGACGTGTACATCGGGTCCTTCTCGATGTAGCTGCGTGGCAGCATCCCGAGGTTGTCGAAACCCCGAACGCACGCCATCAGGAAGCGGCGAACAAATCCCGGGAAGATCATGAGCAAGCCGACCTCGCGGTCAACCGTGCTGAGCTCTCCCGACAAGACCTTGGCCTGCTCGGCTTGCATGCCCTCGACCATGTCGCCGAAGGTCTCATCGAGATCGAACCGGCGCTTGACCGCCACGAACGGCGCGCCGGTCTCGAGCTTCGTCTTGACTACGTACGAGAACCAGACACCCTTGCGGTCGTAGAGGCGGCCACCTTTGACGAACCGATGGGCGGAGGGATTTCGCCGCAGCGCGTCGCCCAGCGCCCAGACGGCAAGATGGAACACGTCGACTTGTCGACGCGGATTGGCCTCGTTCCACGCACGCACGAACGCATCGGTCTTCTGGAGATCGCAGTCGGTCTCGAAGTACACCGCCGACTCGTTCCGCCCCCGCATGAGATACGGCATCACGCGTCGAGCGGCGGGCACGTTACGAACGAGTACGCCGTCGGAGCGCCGCCACCACATGGCGAGCCAGGTTACCCGTCGGTACTGAGCAGCTCCCCTTTTCTTGGGGGCATTGTCAGGTTCTTGGGGCCATTGTCAGGCGAAGCTCCAGCCCTCGGGCAGAAGGAACGTGCCGTCAGCACTCGCGTAGAAGACTTGCCAGTGGTAGTAGCCGTCGTACGCGACGGGGTCAGCGGCCATCACGCTCGCGTACGCCTTGATGGCCGCCACATAGCGTTCGTCGTTGTTGTAGCGGAACAGTGCGCTGTCGATATCGGTAGCGGCGTTGTTCGACTCTAGGTAGCGCGCCGCAGCGATGATCGAATCGCGGTTGCTGTTGATATCGCCTACGCCGAATGCGTCCCATGTGCTTTGGATGAACTGCATCGGCCCTTGTGCACCCGCAGTGCTGTTGCCGTGGATGCGCCCCATGCGGGTCTCGCTGAAGTGGATGGCCGCGAGGTACTGCCAGGGGATGCCGTACATCTGCTCGCCTTCGGCGTAATACGCACGAAGCGTCTCAGGGGACTCCGGCGCGAGGACTTGCCAGTCGGGGAAGCCGACGGGAGCAGCGACGCTGCCGGTCAACCCGTTGAGGGAGCTTCCGGCGTCGATGGTCGCCTGGACGAAGGCGTCGAGATCATCCGGTACGGCTTCCAGCACGGTGACGGCCCAGTTGGGATGAGAAGCGATCGCTCGGTAGGCGAGCTGCTGCGCCCGTCCGAGCTTGCGGAGGCGCGCGGCATCGCGGTTCGCTCCGCGCAACCCGCGCTCCACCCTGACGATGGTCCTGGCGGCCGCGGCTGCGGTCTTGGGTCCCCCGACTTCCTCGATCGGTATCGGTTCGGTGGACGCCGGCGTGGTCGGGGGAGTCGTCGGGGCAGTCTGGGAAAGTGCCTCGACGGTCGGTGTCGACGTGGTCGTCGTCGCCGGGTTTGCGACAGTGGTGGTGACCGAGTCTGAGTCGCTGTGGGTCCTGGCGAGCTGTCCGCCACCACCGCTGCACGCGGCGATCCCGAGGGCCGCGACGGCGCTCAGTCCGAGAAGCCCGCGACGCCGCACCCGGAGAGGATGCCAGGCGTCAGTGGGCGGCGCCCCATTCGGCGGCGAAAGTGGAGGGAAGGGGGACTTATAGGGTGTCAACGCATGTTCGCGGACCTGCTCTCGGCGCCAGGGGTGGAAGAGCGCGGCGCGCTGCGCTCGCGTGTCGGATTTCTCGCGTTGCACGGCGGACTCGAGGAAGCGACCGCCGAGATCGCGGAGGCAGCGGCGTCACGGGCAGATGCGTCGTGGTACGCCGTGGTGCAACCCACCGATGGAGCGTGGCATCTGCCGTCGCATCGGTTCGATCCCGACAAATCGCCTCGACTCCAGCAAGTGCTCGAGCATTGCGACATCGTTGTTTCGCTGCACGGGTTCGGCCGAGCAGGATTCTGGACGTCGGTGTTGGTCGGTGGCGCGGAGCGGTCCTTGGCCGAACGACTCTCGATCGATCTGCACAAGGTCCTGCCGGAGTACGAGATCGTCGATGATGTGGAAGCCATCCCGTCCGATCTCCGCGGCCTCGACGCGCGCAACCCGGTGAACCGCACGCGTGGTGGGGGCGTGCAGCTCGAGCTCCCGCCGCGCGTGCGCGGCATGGGCCCGCATTGGAGTGATTTCGACGGCCCGGGCTTCACATCACATACCGAGGCTCTCGTCGATGCGCTCGCGTCGTTCGCTGTCGCGAGCGCCAGTTCAGACCTGTAGCACCTCGAACTCCACGGCGTGCTCGACGCCGAAGCGCTCGCCCGCAGCCTCGGCGGCGCCGCGCAGGATCTCGTCGGGGTCGCTCGTGCCATCACCAAGTCTGGCCAGGTATGCGCGGTGCTCTGCGAGCGAGGCGATACCCCGGTCAAGGTACCCGGTCACGTCGACTGCGTGCGTGGCATTCGGCGATGCGTTGAACGCCACGTGGTGGATGCCGGACCAGGGTTCGAGTCCGACGTCGAGCAGTTCGGTGAACACCCAGCGATTCCCTGCATCGCGGGCGGCATCGGGGATCGCGACGCCGACGTGACGATGGTCGGCCATGTTCAGCCATCCGCCCGGCCATGTGTCGCGATAATTCGCGGCGAGGACGACGTCGGGTCGTTGGCGGCGAAAGGCCATCGCAAGATCGCGCCGCAAGGGGAGGCCGTACTCGATCACTCCGTCACGGTGCCCGTCGAGGAACTCGACAACCTCGACGCCCACGACGGCGGCACTCCGCCGTTCCTCTTCAGCTCGCACCGCGGCCGTCTCATCCGGTGCCGTCGCCTCGATGCCGGCTTCACCGCGCGTGACGAGCAGGTACGACACGACCTTGCCTTCGGAGGTCCAACGCGCGATCGCGCTCGCGGCTCCGTACTCCAGGTCGTCGGGGTGCGCGACGACGGCGAGGGCGCTGCTCCAGTCGGTGGGAAACGACGCGAGGCGCGCTGCCGTCACAATGACTTTGGGTGGCCGAAGATCTCGCGCACCCGCGACTCGAAGTGCTCGAGCGGCAAGGTGTCGTAGTTGGGGTCGAAGGCGATCTGATCCCACTCGTCGGCAAACTGAGCCGCGAGATCGAACCACGACTCGCCGCGGTACTGCTCACGCGCGTTCGGGTCGCCGCCGAAGTGGTGGTAGTAGTGCTGGCCCTGGAAGTCCTGGTGCGCGCGAATCACTTGATACACGTCGTCGCTGACGTACGACTTGAGGATCTCTGCGGCGATCTTCGGGTGGTTCGGCACACTGACGGCCTTACCGATGTCGTGGCACAAGGAGGCGACGACCATCTCGTCGGCGGCGCCCGCACGCTCGGCCAGCGTCGCAGTCTGCAAGCAGTGCGTGAGCTGATCGACCGCAAAGCCGTCGGTGATGTCGGCGAGGGAGCGCAGCAGCGCGAGCACGCCGTCGGCCACCCGGCTCTGATGGTCCATGGTCTCCTTGCCGATGACTGCCCAGTCCTCGGCGGTCGACTTGTCCATGCGGGTAAAGGTGGTGGTGGTTGTCATAGCGCCATTGTTCCACGATTGCACCGGATGGGCCTCGGACCCCTCGCCCACACAGGGTGATCGGCATGTTTCGCTCCTAGCTCTCACTCCTAGCCCTCACTCCTAGCCCTCGGCGCTACCCGAGTCCGGCGCCTCGTTCGAGTCGACGGACGCGTCGCGGCAGGATTCGGTGCGTGCGAAGGAACAGCTTCGACGCGCGCGTGTGCGGGTACTCGAGCCACAGATGGGCGTTGGCCGGGTCGCCGCGTCGGACGTCGCGCGGGTCTTCGAGGATGCGTCGAAGCGCCTGCGCGAGCGCGATCGGGTTGCGGCAGTAGCGGATCGCAAGGCCGTCGGCGAGGCGAGCCCGACTGCGCAGCACACCGGCTCGAAGGAGCGCGCACGCGACAACGAACGGCAAGGAGAGCAGCCCAAGCGGCGCGAGCAGGAGCGATACTTCGTCGAGGTCGGCAAATGCCGCGGCCCAGAGCTCGAAGGTACGTGACGTGAGGGCGTACACGACGGTGTCGAGGGAGACTTCGAGCTCGACGACCCGACCGATCTCGTACGCGAGCACGGCTTCGAGCTCGCGCTTCGGGAGCACATCGAGCAGGCCGGTGGTGACGACAATCCATGCGGTCTCGGGTCGCCGCCCGACCGTGAGGCAGTTCGGAGCTTCGTCGATGACCACGGCCACGCGTGGCGCATGGACCCCCGACGCCAGCCCAAGCCCGATGAGGAGCTTCTCGGCGCGTTCGACTGCGCCTTCGGGCATTCTCGGCGGCGGTTTGGGTCCTGAGCGCGGACCGGGCCAGGCGCGAACGAAGTCGAGCACCCGCGCTTCGGCGTTGAACAACGACCACACGAAGGTGAGTCC